>NZ_JAOCFV010000003.1:0-205180 GCF_029842145.1 Stenotrophomonas sp. GD03794 | reverse complement strand
CTCAGGCCTTCAACAACCCTTCCGGCAGCTGCATGGTGATGCAGTGCAGGCTGCCGTTCTGCCAGATCAGCGAGCGGCAGGGCACCTGCACGATCTCGCGGCCCGGGTGCGCCTGGGCCAGCACATCGCGGGCCAGGTCGTCGGCCGGGTCGCCATAGGCCGGCATCAACACCGCACCATTGACGATCAGGTAGTTGGCGTACGACGCAGCGAGGCGGCGGCCTTCGTCGATCACCGGCTGTGCCCACGGCAGCGGGAACAGACGGTACGGCTGCCCATCCTTGGTGCGCAGTGCGGCCAGCTCGTTGCCCATCGCCTGCAGTTCGGCGTAGTGCGAGTCGCTCTCGTCGTCACAGGCCTGGTAGACGATGCTGTCGGCCGAGGCGAAGCGGGCGAGGGTGTCGATGTGCGCGTCGGTGTCGTCGCCCTCCAGGTAGCCGTGGTCCAGCCACAGCACGCGGTCCTGCTGCAGCCAGTCGGCCAGGTCGGCGCTCAGGCTGGCGCGGTCGCGGTCCGGGTGGCGCTCGTGCAGGCACTTCCAGGTGGTCAGCAGGGTGCCTTCGCCGTCGGTCTCGATGCCGCCGCCTTCCAGCGCGAACGGGATGCTGCGCACCGGCGCGTCGTTGAACACGCCGGCCTGGTCCAGTACGCCCACCAGCTGGTCATCCAGGGTGGCATCGAACTTGCCGCCCCAGCCGGTGAAGCGGAAATCCAGCAGCTGGAAACCGCCGTCGGCGCGGCGCAGGGTGATCGGGCCGGAGTCGCGCAGCCAGGTATCGTCGTAGGCCGCCGTGGTGAAGTGGACCTTGTCCATGTCGATGCGGTTGGAGCGCAGCCGCATCTCGGCATAGGTCTCCACATCGTCGTCGGCCACGCAGATCAGCACCGGCTGGAAGCGGGTGATGGCCGCGACCAGGGCGATGTAGGTCTCTTCCACCTGGCCCAGGCGGTCGGCCCAGTCGGTGTCGGCGGTGGGCCAGGCAATCAGGACGCCGCTCTGGGCTTCCCACTCGGCAGGAAAACGAAGGGTCTGGTTCATGGTCTCGCTACACAGGCCCGCCCACGGCGGGTAAAGGGATCAACGGATCGGCGGTTTCGGGCCGATTTCGTTCGGGTCCGCCTGGTTGGCCACCACGTCGATCACCTTCTGCTTCTCGAAGTAGACGGTGAACTGCGGGTACACCCAGCGGTTGATGGTCGGCCATTGCCGCTTCTGCCCGCCACGCGGCTGCAGCTGTTCGCTCGGCGCGCCGAACTGCGCCTGCACCTGCTGCATGCTCTGGCCGCGCACGGGCAGGGCACCGGCCGGCTTCTCGCGGGCACGGTCGACAAGCAGGGTATCGGCCAACGCCGGCGTGGCGGCGGCCAGGGTGGCCATCACGGCCAGGGCGGACAGGTAACGCTTCATCTCGATCTACTCCCCAGTGGTCAAGAAAGGCGATTACAGCAAAAACGGCAGGAAAAAGCCGCATAAACAAAAAACCGCCCGAAGGCGGTTTCTTGCATCGGGTCGGCCCCGCGTAGGGCCAGCCGCAGCCGCGAGGGCTGTTGGGCTTAGCGCTGACGCGCCTTGAAACGCGGGTTCGACTTGCAGATGACGAAGATCTTGCCGCGACGACGGACGACCTTGCAGTCGCGGTGACGGGCCTTCGCCGACTTCAGGGAGGACAGGACTTTCATGGCATACCTCGGCGTAAACAGTAGTTGTTCGGGTGGAGCGTGGCCGCGATATGCGAAAGACAATCGGCAGTTGACGCTCGTTCAAGCCCGCCATTCTACCGGGCTTTTCCTCGTGGTTTCAAGTGGTTGCACAAAAGATCCCGCTGGGGGCGTCTGGCAGGGGCTAGAATGACCCCTTCACACGCTCTGGGACCCCCATGAATCCACTCGCTCCCGTCCTGACCATCGACGGCCCATCCGGGGCCGGCAAGGGTACCATCAGCCGCATCGTCGCGCGCCGGATGGGCTGGCATTACCTGGATTCGGGCGCGCTGTACCGGGCGGTGGGCGTGGCCGCGAGCTGGGCCGACATCGATACCTCGGATGCCTCGGCGCTGGTCCGCTGCACCTTTGATACCCACGTTCAGTTTGTCGAGCAGGGCGAGGCCATGCGGGTCATGGTCAACGGCACCGACGCCACCGACGAGCTGCGCCTGGAGACCACCGGCGCGCTGGCCTCGGCCATTGCCGCCATCCCGGAGGTCCGGGCTGCCCTGAAGGAGCGCCAGCGCGCATTCAGGGAGCTGCCGGGCCTGGTCGCCGACGGCCGCGACATGGGCACGGTGATCTTCCCGGACGCCCCCTACAAGGTCTTCCTGACCGCCAGTGCCGAGGAGCGCGCCGAGCGCCGGCATAAGCAGTTGAAAGACAAGGGGGTTTCTGTTAACTTTGATGACCTCCTGCGCGAGATCATGGCCCGCGACGCCCGTGATGCTCAGCGTACCGTGGCGCCACTGAAGCCGGCAGACGATGCTGTCCTCATCGACACCACAGGCATCGGCATCGCAGATGTCGTTGCCAGAGTGATGGATCTGCTTCCGGTTCCGGCTGCCTGATCCGTTCGCGCGGGAGCACTGCCAGCAGCATCGGCGGTGGTCGCGCATAGCAGTGCTGTACCAGCTCCGTCGCGCAATGATGCGTGGCGGTTTTCCTACTACACACGACCTGCATTTCCGGGGTCGACCAACAGGCGGGCGGTCGCCATTCCCCTGAAGGGGACGCCACCGACCCATGTGTCCAACAGAGTAAATCTAATGACCGAATCATTTGCCGAACTGTTTGAAGCCAGCCAGGCCAACCTGGCCAAGCTGAAGCCGGGCGCCATCGTCAGCGGTACCGTTGTTGAAGTCCGCGGCGACGTCGTGGTGATCAACGCTGGCCTGAAGTCCGAAGGCATCGTGCCGATCGAACAGTTCCGTAACGACGCTGGCGAAATCGACGTCGCCGAAGGCGACATCGTCAAGGTCGCCCTCGACTCGATCGAGAACGGCTTCGGCGAAACCGTCCTGTCGCGCGAGAAGGCCAAGCGCGCGATGGTGTGGGACGAGCTGGAAGAAGCGTTGGAAAAGAACGAAACCATCACCGGCCGCATCAGCGGCAAGGTCAAGGGTGGTTTCACCGTGGACATCAAGGATGTCCGCGCCTTCCTGCCGGGTTCCCTGGTCGATGTGCGCCCGGTGCGCGATCCGGCCTACCTGGAAGGCAAGGAACTCGAGTTCAAGCTCATCAAGCTGGACCGCAAGCGTAACAACGTCGTGGTCTCGCGCCGCGCTGTCGTCGAAAGCGAGCACTCGGAAGAGCGCGAGCAGCTGATGGACAAGCTGCAGGAAGGCGCGATCCTGAAGGGTGTCGTCAAGAACCTGACCGATTACGGCGCGTTCGTGGACCTGGGCGGTATCGACGGCCTGCTGCACATCACCGACATGGCGTGGAAGCGCGTGCGTCACCCGTCGGAAGTCGTGAACGTCGGCGACGAGCTGGACGTCCGCGTGCTGAAGTTCGACCGCGAGCGCAACCGCGTTTCGCTGGGCCTGAAGCAGCTGGGCGAGGATCCGTGGGACAACATCGGCCGTCGTTACCCGGCCAACAGCCGCGTCTTCGGCAAGGTCTCCAACGTCACCGATTACGGTGCGTTCGTTGAGATCGAGCCGGGCGTCGAAGGCCTGGTGCACGTCTCCGAGATGGATTGGACCAACAAGAACGTCAACCCGTCCAAGGTTGTGCAGGTTGGTGATGAAGTCGAAGTGATGGTGCTGGACGTCGATGAAGAGCGTCGCCGCATCTCGCTGGGCATGAAGCAGGTTGCCGCCAATCCGTGGGAAACCTTCGCTGCCACCCACAAGAAGGGTGACAAGGTGTCGGGCCAGATCAAGTCGATCACCGACTTCGGCATCTTCATCGGCCTGGACGGCGGCATCGACGGCCTGGTTCACCTGTCCGACATCAGCTGGGCCACCACCGGCGAAGACGTCGTTCGCAACTTCAAGAAGGGCGATACCCTGGACGCCGTCGTCCTGGCCGTCGACCCGGAGCGCGAGCGCATCTCCCTGGGCGTGAAGCAGCTGGAGCAGGATCCGTTCGGCCAGTACATGGCTGCCAATCCGAAGGGCTCCAAGGTCGAAGGCGTGGTGAAGGAAGTCGACGCCAAGGGCGCCGTGATCGAACTGGCCGACGGCATCGAAGGCTACGTGTCGGCTCGCGACATCGCCAACGAGCGCGTTGACGACGCTACCCAGCACCTGAAGGTCGGCGACAAGGTCGAAGCCAAGTTCGTGGGCATGGACCGCAAGGGCCGCACCCTGCAGCTGTCGATCAAGGCCAAGGACGACGCGGAAATGCGCGAAGTGCTGGAGGAATACCAGTCCTCTTCGGCTTCCAGCGGCACCACCCAGCTGGGCGCGCTGCTGCGTGCACAGCTGAACGGCAACAAGTCCGAGTAATCGGCCTTACGCTGTTCGTTGTTTCCTGGACGGCCCGGGCATTGCCCGGGCCGTTTCAGGCTGAGATGCCCCTGATGTGAGCCGGTAATGACCAAATCCGAACTGATCGAAATCCTTGCGCGCCGCCAGGCGCACCTGAAGGCCGATGATGTCGATCTGGCGGTGAAGTCGTTGCTGGAAATGATGGGCGGCTCGCTGTCCGCCGGGGATCGCATCGAAATCCGTGGTTTTGGCAGCTTCTCGCTGCACTATCGTCCGCCGCGCCTGGGTCGCAACCCCAAGACCGGCGAATCGGTTGCCCTGCCGGGCAAGCATGTCCCCCATTTCAAGCCGGGCAAGGAACTGCGCGAGCGGGTCAGCAGTGTGCTGCCGCTGGATGCTGATCCGGCCTGAGCCCCGTCGCGCCACCGCGTGCGAATCCAGCCGCGAGTCGGATAAGCTACGGACTCCTGCCACTGGAGCTGTCGCATGAAGGTTTTTCGTCTGCTGGTCCTGCTGGCGGTCCTGATCCTTGGGCTGATCATTGGTGCGGTCAACATGACCGCGATGTCGATCAACCTGCTGTTTACCCAATTGAACACGTCCGTCGGTGTGGCGCTGATTGCTGCCCTGCTGATCGGTGTCGTGGTCGGTGCTGGCCTGGTGCTGGTGAGCGTGGTCATTCCGCTTTACAGCCAGTTGCGCCGCGCCAACAAGTCCGTGGCGGCCACGCCGGCCGCGGGTGTTTCCCCCCAATCTTTTGATGGACGTTGATCGAAGATGGATTTCGTCACCGAGTGGTTCTGGTTCTTCCTGTTCGTTCCGTTGGCCGCACTGGCCGGGTGGGTGATCGGGCGACGCGGCGGTCAACGTCACGGTGACAACCAGGTCAGCCGCCTGTCCAGCACCTACTTCCGCGGTCTGAACTACCTGCTCAACGAGCAGCCGGACAAGGCCATCGAGCTGTTCCTGCACATCGCCGAGCTGGACAAGGAAACCTTCGAAACCCAGGTCGCGCTGGGCCACCTGTTCCGCCGTCGTGGTGAAGTGGATCGCGCCATCCGCCTGCATCAGGGCCTGGTCAACCGCCATGACCTGAGCGATGCGCAGCGCGTGCAGGCTCTGCTGGCGCTGGGCGAGGACTACATGAAGTCCGGCCTGCTGGACCGTGCCGAGACCGTGTTCACCGAGCTGGCGCAGCTGGACCAGCGTGCTCCGCAGGCGCTGAAGCATCTGATCGGCATCTACCAGGCCGAGCGTGACTGGGAAAAGGCGATTGACAACGCCACCCGTTTCGAAGAGGTGACCGGCGAGCCGATGGGCAAGCTGATCGGGCAGTTCGAATGCGAGCTGGCCGAGCGTTTCCGCGGTGCCGGCAAGCTGGAAGAGGCGAGGGCGGCGATCGCCCGTGCCTACCAGGCCGACGCCATGTCGGTACGCGCGGGCATCATCGAAGGGCGCCTGGAGACGGATGCGGGCAACGCCGAAGCCGCGGTGCGTGCGTTCGAGCGCGCCGCGCGCAACGACCCCGAGTACCTGCCGGAGCTGCTGCCGGCGTTGATGCAGAACTATCGCAAGGTGGGTGATCTGGGGGGCGCGCGGGCATTCCTGTCGGAGATGACCGAGCACTACCGTGGCATTGCGCCGGTGCTGGCCTTGACCCGCCTGATGGAAGAGCAGGAGGGCGTGGCCCCGGCCCGTGCCTACCTCGGTCGCCAGCTCAAGGATCGTCCGTCGGTGCGTGGCGAGTCCGCGCTGATCGACCTGACGCTGGCCGAGGGCGCCGATTCCACTGCCACCCTGCACGACCTCAAGCACATCACCGACCAGCTGCTGGTGCGCAATCCCGCTTACCGCTGCACCCGCTGTGGTTTCGGTGCGCGCACCCATCACTGGCAGTGCCCGAGCTGCAAGGAGTGGGGCACGGTCAAGCCGCTGCTGAACTACGCGGTGCTCTGATCCATGCCGTGGCTCGTGATGGGCGCGCTGCTGGGGCTGGCCCTGCTGAGTGCGGCGCTGACGTGGGCCGCGCGCGGCTATGCGCTGCGCCAGCAGCTGATGGACCAGCCGGGCGAACGTCGCAGCCATAGCGTGGCGACCCCGCGCGGCGGCGGCATCGCCATTGTCATCAGTCTCCTGGTCACTGCAGGCGTGGCAATGTGGATCTGGCCCGAATCGGCGCCGAGCCTGCTGGTTGCCAGTCTGGGGCTGGTGCTGGTGGCGGGCATCGGCTGGTGGGACGACCACAGGCCGCTGCCGGCCATGCGCCGCCTGCTGGTGCACTTCATCGCTGCCGCCCTGCTGGCCGCATTGGTCAAGCTGCATGGCGGCAGCTGGCTGCTGGCCGCTCTGGTGCTGCTGTTCACCGCTTCGCTGATCAACATCTGGAACTTCATGGATGGGATCAACGGCATTGCCGCCAGCCAGGCCATCGTGGTGGCGCTGGGCCTGGCGCCGGTGCTGCCCTGGCCGTATTCGCTCGCGGCTGTGGCCCTGGGGCTGGCCTGCCTGGGCTTCCTGCCGTTCAACTTCCCGCGGGCGCGGATCTTCATGGGCGATGTCGGAAGTGGCGCGTTGGGCTACGCGGTGGCGGCAGTACTCGCACTGGCCAGCGTGCAGACCGACATCCACTGGATCCTGCTGCTGGTGCCGGCCTCGGCATTCCTCGTGGACGCGGGCTTCACGTTGCTGGCGCGCATCATTTCCGGACAACGCTGGATGGAACCCCATACCCAGCATGTCTACCAGCGGGCGGTGCAGGCAGGAGCCAGTCATGCCCAGGTCACAGGGATGTACTTTGCTTTGGGCCTGTTCAGTATTACAGTGCTTAATGTCTGCTCCAATTTGCAGCCGAGGTGGGAGGCTGTCGTGGCGATCGCGTGGTTCAGTGCGCTGAGCGCCCTCTGGCTCTTCCTGCGCAATGGATTGCGTCACCGACAAGGAACTACCTGACTTATGGCTTCACCCTGGCGGGACAGAATTCTCGGCGTGATGCCGCGTTCGGCGATCGTCTGCCACGACCTGTTCATGGTCTGGGCATGCTGGCAGCTGCTCCACGCGGGGCGGTACTCGATCCTCCCCAATGCGCCCGAGCTTCCCCTCTGGAATGTCGATACCACCCTGGTGCTGCTGCTGCAGGGGCTGGTGTTCTGGCGTGTCGGCCTCTATCGCGGCCTGTGGCGGTTTGCCAGCGTCAGCGACCTGCTGAACATCTTCAAGGCCAGCTTCATCGGCATGGTCGCCATCGTGCTGGTGCTGATGTGGAAGCGCTTCGATGGCGTGCCGATGTCGGTGCTGGTGATCTACCCGTTTGCGCTGTCGGCGCTGCTGGGCGCGCCGCGGCTGCTCTACCGGGCCTGGAAGGATTACCAGTCGCTGCAATCGGATTCGTCCGCACGGCGGGTGCTGATCCTGGGGGCCGGCCAGGCGGCCGAAACCCTGGTCCGTGACCTGCGCCGCTCCGGCAACTTCGAACCGGTCGGCCTGCTGGATGACGCACCGCACCTGCGCGGAGCCAAGCTGCAGGGACTGCCGATCCTCGGCACCCTGGACGATGCGCCGACGGTGGTGCGCGAGACCGCAGCCAAGCTGCTGGTGATCGCCATTCCTTCGCTGGACGCCGCCGGCATGCAGCGGATCGTTGCCATCTGCGAGAGTACGGGCGTGCCGTTCCGCACCGTGCCCAAGCTCAGCGACATCCTGCAGGGCCAGTCGCTGCCGGGGCAGCTGAAGGAAGTGGCGATCGAGGATCTGCTTGGCCGCAAGCCGATCATGCCGGACTGGAACCTGATCCGTGGCTGGCTGGGCGGGCGTACCGTGATGGTCACCGGTGCCGGCGGTTCGATCGGCTCCGAGCTCTGCCGCCAGTGCGCGCGTCACGGTGCCGGCCGCATCATCCTGCTGGAGATCAGCGAACTGCTGCTGCTGACCATCGAAGGCGAGCTGCGGCGCAGCTTCCCCGATGTCGAGATCGAAGCAGTGCTGGGTGACTGCGGTGACCCGGCGGTGATCCGCCACGCCCTGTCGCTGCACCCGGTCGACACCGCCTTCCATGCGGCTGCCTACAAGCACGTGCCGGTGCTGGAGCGCCAGCTGCGCGAAGCGGTGCGCAACAACATCCTGGCCACCGAGAACGTGGCCCGTGCCTGCCTCGAGGCCCGCGTTGAGCACTTCGTGTTCATCTCCACCGACAAGGCGGTCGATCCGGTCAATGCACTGGGTGCGAGCAAACGCTACGCGGAGATGATCTGCCAGAGCCTGGACCAGAAATCCACGCACACCCGTTTCGTCACCGTGCGCTTCGGCAACGTGCTGGCCTCGGCCGGCAGCGTGGTGCCGCTGTTCCGCGAACAGATCCTGCGCGGCGGGCCGGTGACCGTGACCGATCCGGAAGTCAGCCGTTACTTCATGACCATTCCGGAGGCCTGCCAGTTGATCCTGCAGGCTGCCGCGTCCGCGTCGCACGGCGCCATCTATACCCTCGACATGGGCGAGCCGGTACCGATCCGGGTGCTGGCCGAGCAGATGATCCGTCTGGCCGGCAAGCAGCCGTACAAGGACATCCCGATCATCTATACCGGCCTGCGTCCGGGCGAGAAGCTGCACGAGACGCTGTTCTATTCGGACGAGGACTATCGTTCGACGGCACACCCGAAGATTCTCGAGGCAGGGGTGCGCACGTTCGCGCGCGACCTGGTGCTGGGCAATGTCCCGCGCCTGCGCGATGCCGTCGCCGGTTACGACGTGACCACCATCCAGGAAATCCTGTTCGCGACGATGCCGGAGTTCTCTCCGATCGAACAGGATGCTTACATTTCATCCGCTAAAGTCGTGCCTTTTCCGGCACGTGAGGCCAGCAGGCACCAATGAGCAAGCGAATTCGCAAGGCGGTTTTCCCCGTCGCAGGACTGGGGACGCGGTTTTTGCCAGCAACCAAGACGGTTCCGAAGGAGATGCTGCCGATCATTGATCGACCGCTGATCCAGTACGCCGTGGATGAAGCGATCGAAGCGGGCTGCGACACGCTGGTGTTCATCACCAACCGCTACAAGCACGCGGTCGCTGACTATTTCGACAAAGCCTACGAACTGGAGCAGAAGCTCGAGCGTGCCGGCAAGCAGGAGCAGCTGGAGCTGATCCGCCACGTGCTGCCCAATGGCGTGCGCGCGGTTTTCGTAACCCAGGCCGAAGCGCTGGGCCTGGGCCATGCAGTGCTGTGTGCCAAGGCCGTGATTGGCGACGAGCCGTTCGCGGTGTTGTTGCCGGATGACCTGATCTGGAACCGTGGTGCCGGTGCGCTGAAGCAGATGGCTGACCTCAACGAGGCCAGTGGTGCCAGCGTGATCGCCGTTGAAGACGTGCCGCACGACAAGACTGCCAGCTACGGCATCGTTGCCACTGATGCGTTCGACGGCCGCAAGGGCCGCATTTCGCAGATCGTGGAGAAGCCGAAGCCGGAGGACGCGCCGAGCGACCTGGCGGTGGTTGGCCGTTATGTGCTGAGCCCGAAGATTTTCGAGCTGCTGGAGCAGACTGGCAGTGGTGCCGGTGGCGAGATCCAGCTGACCGATGCGATCGCGCAGCTGCTGAAGACCGAAGAGGTCGATGCCTACCGCTTCGAGGGCACCCGCTTCGACTGCGGTACGCATCTGGGGCTGGTGGAGGCGACGATCCGTTTCGCGCTGGACAACCCGAAGCTGGCCGGCCCGGCGCGGGAGAAACTGACGGCGATGTTGGCGGAATAAGGTTTATCAAGCGCTCCGTGCTGCGCCTTGATTGATACGTGGGGGAGGGGGCGGATGGCCCTCTCCAAAACACGCCAAAGCCCTTCCATGGTGCTCGATGGCGCCATCCATGGCGCCAACGGTTTTGGAGAGGGCCATCCGCCCCCTCTCGACAGTTTCCGTGCGGCGCGGACGGGAAGGGCGGAATCAAAGGCAGAAGCACAAGCAAAAAAGGCAGCCGATGGCTGCCTTTTTTGCTTGTTGGGGTCAGATCCCTTTGCGCCGCAAAGGGCTCTGACCCCAGCCTTTGCCCCTGCCTTTGCTCATCCCTCCGCCGCGTGGAATGTTGGCTGGCGCGGGTGGGTGAGGCTGACCGGGACTGTCAGCGGCATGGATGCCGCTGCCAAGCCCCCAGGGACGGGTTTACGGCGTGTCCCGGGCAGTCTCACCCGCCCGGGCCCCACAGCCAACCAGCAATCAGCCGGCAACGCTTTGAACCTTACAGCGCCTCGAAAATACCCGCCGCGCCCATGCCGGTGCCGATGCACATCGTCACCATGCCGTACTTCTGCTGGCGACGACGCAGGCCGTGCAGCAGGGTCGCGGTACGGATCGCGCCGGTCGCACCCAGCGGGTGGCCCAGGGCAATCGCGCCACCCAGCGGGTTGACCTTGCTCGGGTCCAGGCCGCAATCGCGGATCACCGCCAGCGACTGCGCGGCAAACGCTTCGTTCAGTTCAATCCAGTCCAGCTGGTCCTGGGTCAGGCCCGCCTGCTTCAGCGCCTTCGGAATCGCAGCGATCGGGCCGATGCCCATCACTTCCGGGCGCACGCCGGCCACCGAGAAGCTGACGAAACGGGCCAGCGGGGTCAGGCCGTAGTCCTTGATCGCCTGTTCCGAGGCCAGCAGCACGGCACCGGCGCCGTCGCTCATCTGCGACGAGTTGCCAGCGGTGACGGTGCCGCCGAACTGGCCGTTGCGGAACACCGGGCGCAGCTTGGCCAGGCCTTCAGCCGAGGAATCCGGGCGCGGGCCTTCGTCGGTGTCGGCGATCTTGTTGCGGGTGATGATGCGCTGGCCATCGGCCAGGTCCGGCAGGTGCGAGACGATCTCGTACGGGCTGATCTCGTCCTTGAACTCGCCGTTCTGGATCGCGGCCATGGCCTTCTGGTGCGAGGCCAGGGCGAAGGCATCCTGGTCTTCGCGCGAGACCTTCCACTCTTCGGCCACCTTCTCGGCGGTGATGCCCATGCCGTAGGCGATGGCGACGTGGTCGTTGTCGAACACGCTCGGCGCCATCGCGATCTTGTTGCCCATCATCGGCACCATCGACATCGACTCGGTGCCGCCAGCCAGCATCAGGTCGGCGTTGCCCAGGCGGATCGCGTCGGCGGCCTGCGCCACGGCCTGCAGGCCGGAGGAGCAGAAGCGGTTCACGGTCTGTGCGGCGATGGTGTTGGGCAGGCCGGCCAGCAGCACGCCGATGCGCGCCACGTTCATGCCCTGCTCGGCTTCCGGCATGGCGCAGCCGATGATCGCGTCATCGATGCGGTTGACGTCCACGCCCGGGGCCTGGGCGACGACGCTGCGCAGCACGTGCGCAAGCATGTCGTCGGGGCGGGTGTTGCGGAACATGCCCTTGGGCGCCTTGCCGACCGGGGTACGGGTGGCGGCGACGATGTAGGCGTCCTGGATTTGCTTGGTCATTGCAGTGATCTCTCGAATTGGTTTTGCCGGTGTGCCCACCAAGGTGGGCACCTACCAGAGGCAGAGGGATGCCGGCCAGGGGCCGGCACCCGCCATCAATCAGTTACGCAGCGGCTTGCCGGTCTTCAGCATGTGCGCGATGCGGGCCTGGGTCTTTTCCTGCTGGGCCAGTTCGACGAAGTGCTTGCGCTCCAGGGTCAGCAGCCACTCTTCGTCGACCAGGGTGCCGCGGTCGACCTTGCCGCCGCACAGCACGGTGGCGATGCGCTCGGCGATCTCGTAGTCGTACGGGCTGATGAAACGGCCTTCCAGCATGTTGACCAGCATCATCTTGAAGGTCGCGATACCCACGTCGCCGGCCACCTGGATGCGGCGTGCCGGCAGCGGCGGACGATAGCCCGCTTCGGCCAGGGCGCGCGCTTCGGCCTTGGCGATGTGCAGGGCCTCGTAGCTGTTGAACACCACCTTGTCGGTGCTGCGCAGCAGGCCCAGTTCCTTGGCGTTGACCGCCGAGTTGGACACCTTGGCCATCGCCACGGTTTCGAAGGTCTTCTTCAGTTCGGCGAACACGTCACCGCCCGGACCGGCGGCCTGCGAGGCGCGCACGGCCAGTTCCTTCAGGCCACCACCGGCCGGCAGCAGGCCGACGCCGGCCTCGACCAGGCCGATGTAGCTTTCCAGGAAGGCCACGGTCTTGGCGCTGTGCATCTGGAATTCGCAGCCACCACCCAGGGCCAGGCCGCGCACCGCAGCCACCACCGGCACCAGCGAGTACTTGATGCGCTGGCTGGTGCGCTGGAAGTTGGCGACCATTTCCTCGAACTGGTCGACCTTGCCGGCCTGCAGCAGGCCCAGCGCGCCGGCCAGGTCGGCACCGGCGGAGAAGGGTTCCTTCTGCTGCCAGATCACCAGGCCCTGGAAGTCCTTCTCGGCGCGGCTGACACATTCCTGCAGGCCGTCCAGCACCTGGTCGGACACGGTGTTCATCTTGGTCTTGAAGCTGACCACGGCGATGCCATCACCGTCGTGCCACATGCGCAGGCCGTCGTTCTCGAACACGGTCTCGCCCGGCGCGAACGTCTCGCCCAGCAGCGGATCCGGGAAACGCTGGCGCTGGTACACCGGCAGCGACGAGCGCGGCAGCTTGGCGTTGCGCGACGGGCTGTAGCTGCCTTCGGCGGCATGCACGCCATCGCGGCCATCGAACACCCAGTCCGGCAGCGGGGCGTTGCTCATGCTCTTGCCGGCGACGATGTCATCGGCGATCCACTGCGCAACCTGCTTCCAGCCGGCGGCCTGCCAGGTTTCGAACGGGCCCAGCGACCAGCCGTAGCCCCAGCGGATGGCCAGGTCGACGTCGCGCGCGGTCTCGGCGATGTCGGCCAGGTGGTAGGCGCTGTAGTGGAACAGGTCGCGGAAGGTCGCCCACAGGAACTGCGCCTGCGGGTGCTGGCTCTCGCGCAGCTTGGCGAACTTCTCGGCCGGGTTCCTGATCTTCAGGATCTCGACCACTTCCGGGGCGGCGGCGCGGTCAGCCGGACGGTAGTCCTGCTTCTCCAGGTCCAGTACCACGATGTCCTTGCCGACCTTGCGGAAGATGCCGGCACCGGTCTTCTGGCCCAGCGCGCCCTTGGAAATCAGCGCGTCCAGCCACTTCGGCGACTTGAAGAATTCATGCCACGGGTCGTTCGGCAGGGTATCGCCCATGGTCTTGATCACGTGCGCCATGGTGTCCAGGCCGACCACGTCGGAGGTGCGGTAGGTGGCCGACTTCGGGCGGCCGACCAGCGGGCCGGTCAGGCCGTCCACTTCATCGAAGCCCAGGCCGAACTGCTGGGTGTGGTGGATGGTGGACAGGATCGAGAACACGCCGATGCGGTTGCCGATGAAGTTCGGGGTGTCCTTGGCGTACACCACGCCCTTGCCCAGGGTGGTGACCAGGAATTCTTCCAGGCCTTCCAGCACGGCGGCATCGGTGGTGGTGGCCGGGATCAGCTCGGCCAGGTGCATGTAGCGCGGGGGGTTGAAGAAGTGCACGCCGCAGAAACGGTGGCGCAGCTGCTCGGGCAGCACGTCGGCCAGCTTGTTGATGCCCAGGCCCGAGGTGTTGGAGGCCAGCACGGCGTGGTCGGCCACGAACGGCGCGATCTTCTTGTACAGGTCCTGCTTCCAGTCCATGCGCTCGGCGATGGCCTCGATGATCAGGTCGCAGTCCTTCAGCTGCTCCAGGCCGGACTCGTAGTTGGCCGGGGTGATGGCTTCGGCCAGCGACTTGCTGGCCAGCGGCGCCGGGCTCAGCTTGCCCAGGTTGGCGATCGCCTTCAGCACGATGCCGTCGGCCGGACCTTCCTTGGCGGGCAGGTCGAACAGCACGGTGTCGACGCCAGCGTTGGTGAGGTGGGCGGCGATCTGGGCACCCATGACGCCGGCACCCAGCACGGCGGCGCGGCGGACTAGCAGGGAATTGGACATGGTGTAGGGCCTTTGTTGGTCAGCAGTTACTGGGTGGAATCAAAGGGAAGCGGGCGGGGCGCTGGCGCGAGCGGCGGCGCGGAACCCGGCTTCGGCGAAATGGATCAGTTCGTGGGCGGCATGGGCACGATGCGCCGCTTCGGTGACACCGGCGGGACGTTTGATCAGCCCGAAGTCGGCCATGGCATAGGTCAGCGAGCCGGCCAGGAAATCCAGGCGCCAGTACAGCTCTTCCTTGCTCAGGTCGGGCACGCACTCGCCGATGGCCTTGCCGAACGCACGCAGCACGTGGCCGTAGTGGTCGGACAGGAACTTGCGCAGGTTGTCGTTCTTCTCGGCGTAGGCGCGGGCGATCACGCGCACGAAGGCGCCGCCGTTCTGGCGGTCCTGGGCCAGTGCCAACGCCGGTTCGACGAAGGCGGCCAGCACCGGGCGCAGTTGCCCGGGGTGTTCGCTGCGGGCGCGCTCGAGCTGCGCCAGGCGCGCGCCGGTCATCTCGTCCATGCGGCGGCGGAACACCTCGTTGACCAGATTCTCCTTGGAGCCGAAGTGGTAGTTGACCGCAGCGATGTTGACGTCGGCCTGGCTGGTCACCTGGCGCAGCGAAGTGCCGGCGAAGCCGTGCTGTGCGAACAGCTCCTCGGCCGCGCCGAGAATGCGGTCCTTGGTCGAGAAGTGGGCGGGTTTGGCCATCGGCGGGCGGACCTTAATCAAACGATTGTTTGATACTAGGACCAGACGGTGGCGTATGGCATTTTGCAGTGCAGCAAAGATGCTTGGCCCGGTCAGATTTCACTCAGGTGGGTGAATGGGGTGGGCGGGGTCGGATCCCCGAACGGGGCTCCGACCCCAGCGGGAGGCTCCGAATGGGGTCAGAACCCCGTTCGGGGATCCGACCCCGGCCGCCACGAGGTTTCCGGCCAGCGGCCGGCACTACCACCCTGCCGCTTTATCTTTTACAATTCGCCTACGTTTATCAGGCTAAGCCCGCGTCCCGACGCGGGTTTTTTTCATGTTACCCTTCGGGCCATCAGCGGCCCGATTCCATTGGAGACATCCCATGGCGCTGGAGCGCACCCTTTCGATCATCAAGCCGGACGCCGTTGCCAAGAACGTCATCGGCGAAATCTACGCCCGCTTCGAGAAGGCCGGCCTGAAGGTCGTGGCCGCCAAGTACAAGCAGCTGTCGCGCCGTGAAGCCGAAGGCTTCTACGCCGTGCACCGCGAGCGTCCGTTCTTCAACGCGCTGGTCGAGTTCATGATCTCCGGCCCGGTGATGATCCAGGCCCTGGAAGGCGAGAACGCCGTCCTGGCCCACCGCGACCTGCTGGGCGCCACCAACCCGAAGGAAGCCGCTGCGGGCACCATCCGCGCCGACTTCGCCGAATCCATCGATGCCAACGCCGCCCACGGCTCGGACTCGGTCGAGAATGCCGCGATTGAAATCGCCTACTTCTTCGCCGCCACCGAAGTCGTCTCGCGCTGAGAGTAATGCCGTGAACGAGGTCGTACAGTCCCCCGCCATCCAGCCGCTGCCAAAGTCGGCACCCACGGCTGGCAAGCAGAACCTGCTCGACCTCGATCGCGCGGGCCTGGAGAAGTTTTTCGTCGACGTCCTCGGCGAAAAGAAGTTCCGTGCCCATCAGGTGATGAAGTGGATCCACCATCGCTACGTCACCGATTTCGATGAAATGACCGACCTCGGCAAGGTCCTGCGCGCCAAGCTGCAGGCCCATGCCGAGGTGCTGGTTCCCAACATCGTGTTCGACAAGCCCTCCGCCGACGGCACCCACAAGTGGCTGCTGGCGATGGGCGTGGATGGCAAGAACGCCATCGAGACCGTGTACATCCCGGACAAGACCCGCGGCACGCTGTGCGTGTCCTCGCAGGTCGGTTGCGGCCTGAACTGCACGTTCTGCTCCACCGCCACCCAGGGCTTCAACCGCAACCTGACCACCGCCGAGATCATCGGCCAGGTGTGGGTTGCCGCACGCCACCTGGGCAACGTGCCGCACCAGATGCGCCGCCTCACCAACGTGGTGATGATGGGCATGGGCGAGCCGCTGATGAATTTCGACAACGTCGTGCGCGCCATGAGCGTGATGCGCGACGATCTGGGCTACGGCCTGGCCAACAAGCGCGTGACCCTGTCGACCTCCGGCCTGGTGCCGCAGATCGACCGCCTGTCTGCCGAAAGCGATGTATCGCTGGCGGTGTCGCTGCACGCACCGAACGATGCGCTGCGCGAGACGCTGGTGCCGCTCAACAAGAAGTATCCGATCGCCGAGCTGATGGCCTCGTGCGCACGCTACCTGCGCGCCAACAAGCGCCGCGAATCGGTCACCTTCGAATACACCCTGATGAAGGGCATCAACGACAAGCCCGAGCATGCCCGCGAATTGGCCCGCCTGATGCGCCAGTTTGACAACGCGGTGCAGGCCAAGGATTCGGGCAAGGTCAACCTGATCCCGTTCAATCCTTTCCCGGGCACCCGCTACGAGCGTTCGGAAGAAGCGCACATCCGTGCCTTCCAGAAGATCCTGCTGGACAGCAATGTGCTGACCATGGTCCGCCGCACCCGTGGCGACGACATCGACGCCGCCTGCGGCCAGCTCAAGGGCCAGGTGATGGACCGCACCCGCCGCCAGGCGGAGTTCAACAAGTCGCTGCAGGCGGGGAAGGGGAGCGATGCCGCGGCCTGACCGCCTCTGGCTGGTCCTGTTCGCAGGCGTGCTGGCCGTTTCGGTCGGCGGCTGCAAATCCCACTCCAAGGCCAAGGTGGGCCCCAGCATGGCGCCGGTGTACTCGGTCCGTGATCCGGACAGCGTACGCCGCCAGGTGCGTTGGCAGGATCTGCTGGCCCTGGCAGCCCGCGACATGCAGGTTGGCAACCTCGACGCCGCCGAGCGCAAGGTCCGCGAGGCGCAGAAGCTGGCCCCGGATGCGCCGGACGGCCTGGTGCTGCTGGCCGGCATCGACGAACGCCGCGGCCGTATCCAGCAGGCCGGCGAGAACTTCCGCAGGGCTGCCGAGCTGGCGCCGCAGCGCGGCGACATCCTCAACAACTACGGTGCCTGGCTGTGCCAGCAGGGCCAACCGGCCGAATCGCTGATCTGGTTCGACCGTGCGCTGCAGGCGCCGGGCTATGCCACGGCGGCCGAAGCACAGGCCAATGCCGGCGGCTGTGCGCTGGACGCGGGCCAGTTCGAGCGTGCCGAGCGCGACCTGCGCGCAGCACTGGCGACACTGCCCGGCAACCCCGTTGCGCTGGAGGCGATGGCCCAGCTGAGCTACCGCCAGGGCCGCTACATGGAGGCCCGGGCCTTCGCCGAACGTAGGATTGCGGCTGCACCCGCAACGCGTTCCGTGTTACAACTTGCGTCTCAAATCGAAGCGCGGCTGGGCGATCGGGCGGCATCTGATCGTTATCTTCAGCGGATTCGACAGGAATTTCCGCAGGAAGCGGGCTCCTAACTCCAGGGTTGATGCATTGTGATTGATGACCAGACTGTGAGCGCTCTCGAGACTGCGGCCGGCTGCGGCACCCGCCTGCGCCAGGCCCGCGAGGCGGCCGGACTGACCCTCGAAGATGTCGGCTCGCGCCTGCGCATGCCGGTCCAGGTGGTCAGGTCGCTGGAAGAAGAACAATGGCAGAAGCTCGGCGCGCCGGTGTTCGTGCGCGGCCAGCTGCGCAGCTATGCGCGCCTGCTCAACGTGGACGTGGGGCAGCTGCTGGAGCAGGCCCAGGTCGGGCCGGTGGTTCCGCCCACCCTGGTCAGCCATACCCATACCCCGCGCGCGCGCCGTATTGCCGAGAACCTCGGTCGGCGCATGCTCTATGTCGGCATCACCGCGGTGCTGGCCGTGCCGGTGTGGTTCGCCACCCGTGGTCACTTCGATGGCAGCGCCACCCCGTCGCCAAGCACCGCCTCGCTGGACGCGATCCCGGCTGCGGTGCCGGTGACCCCGTCCGCCGCAGGGGTGGAGCCGGCAGCGCCGGCTGACGTGGCCAGCGCTCCGGCCAGCAAGCCGGCCGCGACCCCGTACGTTGCCTCGCTGGCCCCGGTGCCGCGTTCGGCGCCCGCGCCGGCCGCGGTCGGCAACACGCTGGAGATGCAGTTCAGCGGCGACAGCTGGGTCGACATCGGCGGCCCGGATGGTGCCACCGTCGAGAAGGCACTGATCAAGTCCGGCGAAAGCCGCAGCTTCACCCCGGGCCAGGTAACCCGGGTGACCCTGGGCAACGCCTCGGCGGTCCAGGTTCAGCAGAACGGCGCTATCGTCGATCTGACCCCCTACCAGCGAGCCAACGTGGCACGCTTTCAGGTATCCTCTGAAGGCTCCGTAGTCCCGGTTTCGCACTGAGGCGCGGTTTCACCACCTTCGATTAAACCCAATGGTCCCTCCCGACGGGCGGGGCGAGAGTACGCATGGCGATCGACGATCTGCTCGACGAGCACGAACAAAGTGAACGCGTCCGCAGCTGGCTGCGGAAGAATGGCGCCAGCATCCTCGGTGGCGTAGCCATCGCGATCGGTGCCATTGCCGGCTGGCAGTGGTACCAGAAGGATCAGGGCGGCAAGCTGGCCTCGGCCAATGTCGAGTACCAGAAGGCGCTGGTCGGCCTGCAGCAGAACAAGCTCGACGATGCCGCCAAGGCAGTGAAGGCGCTCGAAGCCGGCCCGTCCAGCATCTATGGCGACCTCGCGGCGCTGCAGCTGGCCAAGGCCCAGGTCGACGCCGGCAAGAATGAAGAAGCGCTGGCCACCCTGCGCGGCGTGAAGGTCGAAGGTGACCTGCAGCGCGTGGTCGACCAGCGTGTGGCCCGCCTGCTGGTGGCCACCGGCAAGAGCGACGAAGCCATCAAGCTGCTGGGCAGCGCCACCGACAGCAGCAGCCTGGAAATCCATGGCGATGCGCTGCTGGCGCAGGGCAAGCGTGATGACGCCCGTGCACAGTACGAGAAGGCGCTGAAGTCGCTGGACGTGGCAGCGCCGCAGCGGCGCCTGCTGGAAACCAAGGTTATGGATGCCGGCGGCACGGTCGCCGCCCCTGCGGAGTCGGTTTGATGAGTCAGAAGGTCATGATCACCCGCGTCGCCACCGTGCTCCTGATGGGCATGGCCCTGACCGGCTGCAGCACCATGAAGGGCTGGTTCGCCGGCAAGGACGCGGCGGCGAAGAAGGCCCAGGAGCCGGCTGAGCTGGTCAAGTTCGAGCCGAGCGTGAAGGTCAACAAGATCTGGTCGGTCAACCTCGGCAAGGGTGAGCGCCGCATCGGCGTGCGCCAGGGCCCGGCCGTGGCCAACGGCCATGTGTTCGCTGCGGCGATCACCGGTGGCGTGCACGCCATCGACCTGCAGACCGGCAAGAAGGTCTGGACCTGGGAGCCGCAGAAGGAAAAGAAGAAGCCGAAGCTGCGCCTGTCCGGCGGCCCGGGTGTCGGTGAGAACCTGGTCGTGATCGGCACGCTGGATGGCCAGGTCATTGCCCTGGACATCAACGATGGCAGCGAGAAGTGGCGCGCCCGTGTCCCGGGTGAAGTGATTGCCGCACCGGCCGTGGCCCAGGGCCTGGTCTTCGTGCGCAGCAACGATGGCCGCGTCACCGGTTTCGATGCCGGCAACGGCACCCAGAAGTGGTTCAACCCGAGCGAACTGCCGGCGCTGACCGTGCGCGGCAACGCCCCGGTGGTCACCGGCCCGGGCGTGCTGTTCATCGGCAAGGACGAAGGCGCGGTTGCCGCGCTCGCCATGCAGGATGGGCGTACCCTGTGGGAGCAGAACCTCGGCAACGGCGAAGGCCGTACCGAGCTGGAGCGCATGGCCGACGTCGATGGCGCCCCGGTGCTGGAGGGCAACACCCTCTTCGTGAGCAGCTTCAAGAACCAGACCATGGCCATCGAAGGCCCGACCGGTCGCCCGCTGTGGGCGCGTGACCATGGCGGTGCAGGTGGTGTGGCGGTGTCGTCGGGCAATGTGTTCGTTACCGACAACAAGGGTGGCGTGTTCGGCCTGGACAAGGCGACCGGCGCTGCCATGTGGTCGCAGACCGAGCTGGCGCGTCGTTCGCTGACCGGCCCGGCTCTGCAGGGTGATTACGTGGTCGTCGGCGACTACAAGGGATACGTGCACTGGCTGAAGACCTCCGATGGTGCGATGGCGGCACGGGCGAAGAGCGGCGGCGACGCCCTGTTGGCCCAGCCAGTCGTCGTAGACGGGGTGCTGCTGGTGCAGAACGTTGATGGCAAGCTGACCGCCTTCCGGTTGGCAAATTAAAAATTGGAGTAATCGCGATGCTGCCTTTGGTCGCCCTGGTTGGACGGCCGAATGTCGGCAAGTCGACTATTTTCAATGCGCTTACGCGCACCCGTGACGCGCTGGTCCATGACCAGCCCGGCGTCACCCGCGACCGCAACTACGGTGTCTGCCGTCTGGACGAGGACAATCATTTCCTCGTCGTCGACACCGGCGGTATCGCGGAAGAGGAAGAGGGACTGGCAGGGGCTACCACCCGCCAGGCCCGCGCCGCTGCGGCGGAAGCCGACCTGATCCTGTTCGTGGTCGACGCCCGTGAGGGAACGTCGGCGATGGACGACGAGATCCTGGCCTGGCTGCGCAAGCTGTCGCGCCCGACGCTGCTGCTGATCAACAAGATCGACGGCACCGACGAGGACACCGTGCGTTCGGAATTCGCCCGTTACGGCTTCGGCGAGATGCTGACCGTGTCGGCCGCGCATCGCCAGGGTCTGGACGACCTGCTGGACGAAGTGATCCAGCGCCTGCCGGAAGAAGGCAGCGGCGAAGAGCTGGACAACGATCCGAACCGCATCCGCATCGCCTTCGTCGGCCGCCCGAATGTGGGCAAGTCGACCCTGGTCAACCGCATCCTCGGCGAGGAGCGCATGATCGCCTCCGACGTGCCGGGCACCACCCGCGACTCGATCGCGGTGGACCTGGAGCGTGACGGCCGCGAATACCGCCTGATCGACACCGCCGGCCTGCGCCGTCGTTCGCGCGTGGACGAGGTCGTCGAGAAGTTCTCGGTGGTCAAGACCATGCAGTCGATCGAGCAGTGCCAGGTGGCCGTGCTGATGCTCGACGCCACCGAAGGCGTGACCGACCAGGACGCCACCGTGCTCGGTGCCGTGCTCGACGCCGGCCGCGCGCTGGTCATTGCCATCAACAAGTGGGATGGCCTGACCGAGTACCAGCGCGAGCAGGCTGAAACCATGCTGTCGCTGAAGCTGGGCTTCGTGCCGTGGGCCGAGTCGGTGCGCATCTCGGCCAAGCATGGCTCGGGCCTGCGCGAGCTGTTCCGTGCAGTGCATCGCGCGCACGAATCGGCGAACAAGACCTTCACCACCAGCGAAGTGAACAAGGCGCTGGAAGTGGCGTACGAGACCAACCCGCCGCCGACCATCCGCGGCCACGTCTCCAAGCTGCGTTACGTGCATCCGGCTGGGGCAAATCCGCCGACCTTCATCGTGCACGGCACGCGCCTGAAGGAACTGCAGGAATCGTACAAGCGCTACCTGGAGAACTTCTTCCGCAAGCGCTTCAAGCTGATCGGCACGCCGGTGAGCTTCATCTTCCGCGAGGGCACCAACCCGTACGAGGGCAAGAAGAATGTCCTCACCGAGCGGCAGGTCAAGGCCAAGCGGCGCTTGATGAAGCACGTCAAGGGCAAGTGATTCAGGAAAAGGCGGCCGCAGGGCCGCCTTTCTTGTTTGTGGTAGCGCCGGCCGCTGGCCGGCAATCCCCCGTGTTCGCAGATACCGGTCGAGGCGGTCCGGCGCCACGTGCCCGGCAATGCGGCCTCGAGCATCGAAGAGCTTTCCCCCACGTGAGCGCCTGGCCTACGGCGCCGTGCTGATTGATGTGCGCTAGGCGGTCGCTGGGGGACCTACCTCGATGTGGAACTCGACGAGGGGACCTTTCAGCGACGGGATTCGACTTATGCAATTCCTTCTATCATCTGCCTGGCTGAGGCCAGCAGGAATTCATCCTGATAGTGACCGGCGGCAACAGAGAGTCCAACCGGGCAATTGTCGATAGTCAGCAACGGCATGGAAATCTCTGGCAGCCGCGCGACACCGGAAAAGGCGGTGATCGCCATTGTCCTATCGTAGAAGTCCAGCACGGCCTCCAGCGTCGTCAGCGATCCCTTGAGGGGGGCAATGACCGGCGTCGTGGGGAAGCAGATGACGGTTCCGGGCATGAGGCAAGCATTGATCCTCTCGAAGAACCATTCGCAGCGGGTGATGCTGTCGAGTGCGGTAAGCCGGTCGAACGATTGCACATTTCCATACGCCATGGAGAAGGCAAAGCCAAGCTCGGGCTTGTGTGTTTCGATCCAGTTGCCGACCGTGCTCTGGAATTCGGCCGTCTGCAGATTCCGCAGCGCCTTCACATTGCAATCGACTAGCGGAACGTCCGCGCCGACGATCTGCGAGAAGCGGACTGTCTCCGGCACGATGCCGGTGCGGGTGGCGATCGCCTGCAAGGCGGCATCCGCCTGGTTTCTCACTGCTTCGTCAGCAATGTCCAGCGCATCGGCGAGGACCAGGATACGTTGCAGCGGCGCCGGCTGGCTTGAGCTGCTGCGCAGCAAAACCCGTGTCGCTGCATCGAGCAGGTTCAATGATGCAGCAACGACGCCCACCGTGCTGACGCTCGGCATGAAGGGCAGCACGCCGGCTTCGGAAATCCGGTGCAGGGATGGGCGCATGCCCCAGATGCCGCACAGGCTCGCAGGAACACGGATCGAGCCGCCCGAATCGGTGCCGATGGAGAAATCGGCCACGCCATTGGCGACCGACGCTGCAGATCCACTTGAAGAGCCGCCGGGAATGCGATCTGGAGCCTTGGCATTCACCGGCGTGCCGAAGAATTGGCTTTCGCCGTCGAGGCTATACGTGAATTCGTCCGCGACGACCTTGCCTACGCAGCGCGCGCCCGCAGCCAATACCTGATCGACGCAAAGCGCATTGAGCTTCGGCGCAGGATGCCTGGCCCGCCAGGCCGGGCTGCCATAGGAGGTCTTATGACCCGCCAGATCGATATTGTCCTTCACCGTGAAGGTTGTTCCCTCCAAAGACCCTGCTCCAAGCGGTGCTATGTCGATCCTTTCGACGATCGAGCCGGACGGATCATCAGGGTAACTACTGTGCATGCTCATCTCGTGGTGGGTTCCGAAGCGTTGTGACGATTGTCCGTGCGAACATCGGCCTAAGAGTATGAAACCCGAGGACTGCTGTTGCGGGCGCGCTGGGGGCGCCAGCCAGGTATGGGTTTGGTTCTCGATGTCTCGATCAGGGCGGACTGCTGCGACGAGCGCGGCAATGCGGCAACGCGCATGGCATGCCCCGGCCGCGCCGCGATGTTGAAGCCGGTTGCACCTGGCTTGTGGCGGGGATCGATTCCGGCAGCTGCACCTGCCCCGTAATGCTTGCCCAGACCAGGGTCGTACCCAGTGCACCTGCCAGGTACGCCACCGACACTGCCCCGATCAGCAGGCCCGCGGCATGCTCCAGCCATGGAAGCAATCGGCAACACCCCTGCGCCCAGCGCGGATGGCTGCCGAGCCACGCCATCAGCAGGCCGAGCGACAGTGCGACGCCACTCAGGCAGGCCACGTAAGCGGCCTGGGTGCCCGTGTCGGCGACGAGGCCGGTAACCAGGGCTGCAATCGCGAACTGCAGCATCCAGTCGCTGCTGCTGGCGAGCGCCAGCAGGCATCCTGCTTCGGCGTGCGGCCAACGGGAGCGGGCGCGCAGGCCCCAGGGCATCTGCAGGGAAAGCGGAGAGAACGGGGTCAAGCCGGCGTCGCGCAGGCA
This sequence comes from Stenotrophomonas sp. GD03794, assembly GCF_029842145.1. Classification (NCBI taxonomy): domain Bacteria; kingdom Pseudomonadati; phylum Pseudomonadota; class Gammaproteobacteria; order Lysobacterales; family Lysobacteraceae; genus Stenotrophomonas; species Stenotrophomonas sp. GD03794. The sequence goes on along the minus strand of NZ_JAOCFV010000003.1, from coordinate 181,022 downwards.
CATGCCCGCCAGGCGCAGCAGCAGGAGGCAGCCCGCGCACTGCATCGCCAGCGTCCACAGGCCGCGGTTTCCCAGCATGCCCGCTGCAAGGAAAGCCGTGGCACAGATGACGCCCGTACCGATGGCGATACCGAACGACGCGGCCATGGCAACGTGCCCGCCTGCGCCCATCGCGGTGCGCAGGATCTTCGCGTGATGCGAAGCAGGCAGGAGCATGGCGAAGCCGTACAGCACCGCGACGATGAAGAACTGCTGCACGTAAACCTGCCACTGACCTACAGAAAGTGCAGAGTGTGGGCGGGTGTGAACGCACGGTATTGAACGCCATTGCGACAGGCGCGAATCGCTGGCGTCAGCCGGCCCACAGCGACACGACGATCCATAGCGCCAGCGCGATCATCAGAAACCCTGCGGCCCGCTCCAGCCAGGGAAGGGCGCGTGCGAACCGACGCAGCACCCACGGGTGGCCGACCAGCGCGGCGACCAGCAGATCCCAAAGCAGGACGATGCCGAACATCCACGCGCCATACAAGAATTTCGTTGCGGCGTTGGCCTGCGGGCCGTTGAGCATTGCCGCCAACGTTGCGTAGAACAGCGCATTCTTCGGGTTCAGCAGCGCAGACAGGGCGCCCAGCCCTGCCGCCTTCCACCATCCGTGTGCACCGCCCGCTGGCGATCCGGCGGCAGCTTCAGGTGCCTGCAGCGTCGTCGAACCCGCATGGCGCAGGAACAGCGTGCCGAGGTACAGCAGGAACCCGCAGCCCGCCAACTGCACCGCAATGAACCCTGCGCTGCCCGCGCGCAGCATGGCCATTCCAGTGAAAGCCGCCACGATGAAGACGCCGTTGCCAACGGCGATGCCTGCGCAGGCGCCGCTGGCGGTGCGCCAGCCAGAGGTGATCGCGGTGCGTGCAACGAGGAAGAAATCGGGACCGGGTGAGAGCAGGGCGAGAAAATGTACGGTGGCGATGATCAGGAACTGTTCCATCGGGTCCGGCGGCGGCTGGCTGGGGCGCCAGTCTGGGGATGTGCCGCGCGGTGGTATTGAACGTTATTGCAGGCTCAGCGCCGGTACTGGCCTGGGGTCGCACCGGCGTGGGCCTTGAAGACCCGCTGGAAATGACTCTGGTCGGCAAAGCCCAGTGCATGCGCGACCACGGCCAGTGACTGGCCTTCGCACAACCGTCGGCGGGCCTCCTGGATGCGCTGGTCGATCTGCCAGGCGTGTGGGGTCAGGCCCGTGGCACGTCGGAAGGCGCGGATCAGCTGGTAGCGGCTCATGCCTGCCAGCGATGCGAGCTCCTGCAGGGCCGGGGTGTGTTCGAGCCGCTGGCGCAGAACGTCCATCACCGGCTGCAGCCGCTGCTGTAATGCGGCATCTTCAGGTGGGCCGGCCACGGCTACACCATCGTGTTCATCCAGATCGCCGACGAACGCGATCAGGGCAGCTTCCTTGACGCTGACCGGATCGTCGGAGAACAGCGTCTGGTTGAGCTGGCAGTACTGCTGGTAGCGCGGGCGATGGTTGGAAATCCGGATCGGTTCCTGCTGCCAGTCGGGTTCGGGCAGGTCGTCATACTCGGCGCGGACCTCGGCCATCCAGCGCGCGTCCAGATGCAGCATCTGGTAGCTCCAGACCTGGCCGGGCAGGGGGTTGCAGGCGTGCACGCGGCCTGCAGGTACGCCGACCAGGCTGCCAGGCTGCAGCAGGCGCGGTCCTTCCGCCGCGCCGGTGAACACGCTGCTGCCGGCGTCCACGGCGCCGATCGAGAAGGTGTCATGGCTGTGCGGGCGATGGCAGGCGCGGCTGTCGCACGCCCGTCGGCTTTCGACGAAGGGCATGCGCGGGTCACGCCAGAATTCGGTGGCAGAGCGCATGCAGCGGTTCCGGGATGCAGGGGGCAACGCCCGCATGGTGCCATGTTCGGGGCAAGGCGCGGCGAAGGTGTCTGCGCGATAATGCGGCCATGAGCATCCAAGAGCTTTCCCCCGCGCAGGCGCGCGAGCGCCTGGCCCATGGCGCCGTGCTGATCGATGTGCGCGAGGCGCATGAACGGGCCGGGGGCATGGCCGAGGGCGCGCGCGGCGTGGCCAAGGGCGAGCTGCAGGCCGACCCGGCCGCGCATCTGCCGCGGCACGACCAGGAGATCCTGCTGATCTGCCAGAGCGGCAAGCGCTCGGCCGATGCCGCGCAGTTCCTGCTGGAGGCCGGCTACACAAACGTCGCTTCCGTGACGGGCGGTACCGTGGCCTGGCGCGAGCAGTCGCTGCCCTTGGTGCAGCCGCTGGCCAGCGCCGCCGACCGCGATTTCTTTGATCGCTATTCGCGGCATCTGCTGCTGCCACAGGTGGGCGAGGCCGGCCAGCGCCGGCTGCAGCAGTCGCGGGTGCTGGTGCTGGGTGCCGGCGGCCTGGGCGCGCCGGCCGGCTTCTATCTGGCCGCGGCCGGGGTAGGGCACCTGCGCTTCGCCGACCACGACCGGGTGGAGCGCAGCAACCTGCACCGGCAGATCGTGCATACCGAAGCCAGCGTCGGCCAGCTCAAGGTCGATTCCGCGCGTGAGCGGCTGCTGGCGCTGAACCCGTCGATCGAGGTGGAGGCGGTGCCGGAGCGGGTCACCTCCGAAAACGTGGATGCGCTGCTGGAGGGCGTGGACGTGGTGCTGGATGGGTCGGACAACTTCCCGCTGCGCTACCTGCTCAACGACGCCTGCATCAAGCACGCCAAGCCGCTGGTGTATGCCGCCATCGAGCGCTTCGACGGTCAGGTAAGCGTGTTTGACGCCGGCCGCCAGCGTGGCGTGGCGCCGTGCTACCGCTGCCTGTTCCCCGAGCCACCGCCGCCGGAGTTCGCGCCGAACTGTTCCGAGGCCGGTGTGCTGGGTGTGCTGCCGGGATTGGCCGGTGTGCTGCAGGCCACCGAGGTGTTGAAACTGCTGCTCGGCATCGGCGAGCCGCTGGTGGGCCGCCTGCTGCGCTTTGATGCGCTGGGCATGCGCTTCCGCGAGACCGGCATCCGGCCCGACCCGCAGTGCCCGGTGTGCGCGCCGGGCGTGCCGTTCCCGGGGTATATCGATTACGCCGCGTTCTGCCGGGGTGGGTGAACCCGATCGGGGTGTGCATTGGTAGATGCCGACCTTGGTCGGCGCTTTCGTGCCAACCAAGGTTGGCACCCACCGAAGCGGGTGTACGGTTGCTCCCACTTGGGCGGGCGCATGGTTTCGGGATGATGCTGGGGGTCGCTCCCTGCATCGTTCCACCTCCAAGACAATCCGGCGCAACATGCGTGCTATTGCCGTCATCGGCATTGCTCTATTGTTGAAGCCGATTCTGGATCTTGGGGAAAACACCGCATGGCGGTAGAAGCAGCGACCAGCGAGCTGGTCAAGGTCGTGGCCCTGTTGGGCGCGGCGGTGGTGATGGTGCCTTTGTTCCGCCGGGCCGGCCTGGGCTCGGTGCTGGGCTACTTCGCTGCCGGCCTGGCGATCGGACCGTTCGGGCTGGGCTGGTTCTCCGACCCGCAGGCCATCCTGCATACCGCCGAGCTCGGCGTGGTGATGTTCCTGTTCGTGATCGGCCTGGAGATGCGGCCCTCGCACCTGTGGAGCCTGCGCAAGGAAATCTTCGGGCTGGGTACGCTGCAGATCGTCACCTGCGCGGTGGTGCTGACCAGCATTGCCAAGCTGTTCGGCCTGCCATGGCAGGTGGCCTTCATCGGCGCTACCGGTTTCGTGCTCACCTCCACCGCGGTGGTGATGCAGCTGCTGGCCGAGCGCGGTGACATCGCGCTGCCGTCGGGGCAGAAGATCGTCTCCATCCTGCTGTTCGAAGACCTGCTGATCGTGCCGTTGCTGGCGCTGGTGGCCTGGATGGGCCCGAGCGCGGGCAGTGCCGACGGCGAGGGCTCGCGTTGGTTGTCGGTGGCGATCGGCGTCGGCGCCATCGTCGGCCTGGTGCTGGTCGGCCGCTTCCTGCTCAACCCGCTGTTCCGCGTGCTGGCCGAATCGAAGGCGCGCGAAGTGATGACCGCCGCTGCGCTGCTGGTGGTGCTGGGTGCGGCGCTGCTGATGCAGCTGTCCGGCCTGTCGATGGCGATGGGCGCGTTCCTGGCCGGTGTGCTGCTGAGCGAGTCGACCTTCCGCCACCAGATCGAGGCGGACATTGAACCGTTCCGCGGCATCCTGCTCGGCCTGTTCTTCCTCAGCGTCGGTATGGCGCTGGACCTGAGCGTGGTGGCCGCGCACTGGCAGCTGATCCTCGGCCTGGTGCTGGCGTTGATGGCGGCCAAGGCGCTGTGCATCTACGTGGTGGCGCGCGTGATGGGCAGCGACCACGCGCAGGCGCTGGATCGTGGCGTGCTGATGGCGCAGGGCGGTGAGTTCGCCTTCGTGCTGTTCTCCGCTGCCGCATCGGCCGGCGTGATCGACCTGGAGATCAATGCCAACTTCACCGCCGTGGTGGTGCTGTCGATGGCGCTGACCCCGCTGGTGGTACTGGTCTACAAGCGCATCGCACCGAAGCCGACGGTGAACATGGACGGCGTGGACGAGGCCGATGGCCTGTCCGGCAGCGTGCTGCTGATCGGCTTCGGTCGCTTCGGCCAGGTCGCCAGCCAGTCGCTGCTGGCGCGCGACGTGGACGTGACCATCATCGACAACGATGTGGAGATGATCCAAAGCGCGGCGCGCTTCGGTTTCAAGATCTATTACGGTGATGGCACGCGTCTGGACGTGCTGCATGCCTCGGGCGCAGCGACCGCGCGTGCGATTGCGGTGTGCGTGGACAAGGCCGAGGCGGCTGACCGCATCGTCGAACTGGTGGCGCATGAATTCCCGCAGGCCAAGCTGATGGTGCGCTCGTTCGACCGCGAGCATTCGCTGCGGCTGATCCATGCCGGTGTCGATTTCCAGATCCGCGAGACGTTTGAATCGGCAGTGCTGTTCGGCCAGGCCGCGCTGGTGGAGCTGGGGGCGGATGAGGACGACGCGGTGGAGATCGCCGAGCAGATCCGTCGCCGCGATGCCGAGCGTTTCGAGCTGGAGATTGCCGGTGGTGGTCTGAATGCCGGCGCGCGGATGATCTACGGCAACAGCCCGCAGGGCGTACCGACGCCGACGCCGTTCACTGCGCCGAAGCGGGAGAGCAAGACGCTGAACCCGCAGGACGTGCCGGAAGAGGAAGAATAAAGCCCGGTAGTGCCGGCCGCTGGCCGGCAACCTCAGCGCACCATCCGTCGGTAGTGCCGGCCGCTGGCCGGCAGATGCGGAAACCTTCCGACATCGTGAGGTTGCCGGCCAGCGGCCGGCACTACCGGAGGTTGGCAATCTGAGTCACCCCGGGTCAGAGCCCTTTGCCTGTGGCAAAGGGGTCCGACCCCATCAGGACCCCATTCCGCGGTGGGCGAGGGGGCCTGAATCGGGGACAATAGCGTCCCCGCCGCCCCACGCCTGCTCCCGATGACCGATTCCGCCCCCCAGCTTCCTGCCCGCATCCTTGATGGCCGCCGTATCGCCGAGGACCTGCTCGACAGCCTGAAGGTGCGCGTCGATGCGCGCGTGGCCGCCGGCGGCAGCCGCCCGGGCCTGGCCGTGGTGCTGGTCGGTGGCGACCCGGCCTCGACCGTGTACGTGCGCAACAAGCGCCGTGCCGCCGAGAAGGTCGGCATCGAAGCACATGACTACGATCTGCCGGCCGGTACCACCGAAGCCGAGCTGCTCGACCTGATCGACCAGCTCAACGCCGACCCGAAGATCAACGGCATCCTGATCCAGCTGCCGCTGCCGGGCATCCCCGATGCGCGCCGGCTGATCCAGCGCATCGACCCGCGCAAGGACGTGGACGGCTTCCACCCGGAAAACGTCGGCCACCTGGCCCTGCGCGAGTTCGGCCTGCGCCCGTGCACCCCGCGCGGCATCACCACGCTGCTGGGCCACACCGACCAGCCGGTGCGTGGCCGCAACGCCACCATCGTGGGCGTGAGCAACCACGTCGGCCGCCCGATGGGCCTTGAGCTGCTGATTGCCGGCTGCACCGTGACCAGCTGCCACAAGTTCACCCCCAAGGACGTGCTGGAACAGGCCGTGCGCAACGCCGACATCCTGGTGGTGGCGGTGGGCCGCCCGGGCATTGTGCCGGGCGAATGGGTGAAGCCGGGCGCGGTGGTGATCGATGTGGGTATCAACCGGTTGGATGACGGCCGGTTGGTGGGCGACGTCGGGTTTGAGGCGGCTGCCCAGCGGGCGAGCTGGATCACCCCGGTGCCGGGTGGTGTGGGCCCGATGACCGTGGCCACGTTGATGCAGAACACGTTGGAAGCGGCGGAAGCGCTGAGCTGACCTTTTGGGGTGGGTGCCGACCGTTGGTCGGCACAATGTGGACATGCGGATGACCCGCTCCTGGTAGGTGCCAACCTTGGTTGGCACGATCTGTCCGGTGTCTGGACCCCAGATGGGGTGAGGGCCTCTCCCTGTTTGTGCCAACCAAGGTTGGCACCTACCAAAGGCAGTTCCAGGACTGGCCCGAGTGATCCTCTTAAGGTGGGTGCCGACCGTTGGTCGGCACAATGCTGGGGCAGGCCGATGACCCGCTCCTGGTAGGTGCCAACCAAGGTTGGCACATCCATCGGGGCCATCGGCCCATCTGGGGCACCGGTGCCGGACGGATCGTGCCAACCAAGGTTGGCACCCACCAAAGGCGGTATGCCGTCGGCCCCGACGGCCCCCCTGAACCAATCACCGCCCGCGCGACACTGCGTCGCATCTACCCCCTGCCACAGGGCGCGAAAAAGGGGTAAAATGTCGCGCTTCCCCACATCTCGGGTATGCCGATGCTGCGCATCCAGGCTGAAGCACTCACTTACGACGACGTCTCGCTCGTCCCCGCCCACTCGACCATCCTGCCCAAGGACGTCAACCTCGAAACGCGGTTGACTCGCGACCTGAAGCTGAAGCTTCCGATCCTGTCTGCAGCCATGGATACCGTCACTGAAGCCCGCCTGGCCATCGCCATGGCCCAGCTCGGCGGCATGGGCATCATCCACAAGAATCTCAGCCTGGAACAGCAGGCCGCGGAAGTGGCCAAGGTCAAGAAGTTCGAGGCCGGTGTCATCCGCGACCCGATCACCGTCGGCCCGGAAACCACCATCCGCGACGTGCTGGCCCTGACCCAGGCGCACAACATCTCCGGCGTGCCGGTGGTGGGCAGCGACGGCCTGCTGGCCGGCATCGTGACCCACCGCGATATGCGCTTCGAGACCGAGCTGGACGATCCGGTCCGCCACATCATGACCAAGAAGGATCGCCTGATCACGGTCAAGGAAGGCGCCGCCAGCGATGAAGTGCTGCAGCTGTTGCACCGCAACCGCATCGAAAAGGTGCTGGTGGTCAATGATTCGTTCGAACTGCGTGGCCTGATCACCGTCAAGGACATCCAGAAGAACACCGACTTCCCGAACGCTGCCAAGGATCTGTCGACCCGCCTGCTGGTCGGCGCGGCCGTCGGCGTGGGTGGCGATACCGATCGCCGCGTGGAAGCGCTGGTCGCCGCCGGGGTGGACGTGATCGTGGTCGATACCGCGCACGGCCACTCGCAGGGCGTGCTGGACCGCGTCAGCTGGGTCAAGAAGAACTTCCCGCACGTGCAGGTCATCGGTGGCAACATCTGCACCGGCGAAGCCGCACTGGCGCTGCTGGACAGCGGCGCTGACGCAGTGAAGGTCGGCATCGGCCCAGGCTCGATCTGCACCACCCGCGTCGTCGCCGGCGTCGGCGTGCCGCAGGTCACCGCCATCGACCTGGTGGCCGAAGCGCTGCAGGACCGCATCCCGCTGATCGCCGACGGTGGCATCCGCTACTCGGGCGACATCGGCAAGGCGCTGGCCGCCGGTGCCTCGACCATTATGGTCGGTGGCCTGCTGGCCGGTACCGAGGAATCGCCGGGCGAGACCGAGCTGTACCAGGGCCGTTCGTACAAGAGCTACCGCGGCATGGGCTCGCTGGCTGCCATGGAGAAGGGGTCGAAGGACCGCTACTTCCAGGACGCCGCCACCGCCGACAAGCTGGTGCCGGAAGGCATCGAAGGCCGCGTGCCGTACCGCGGCCCGGTGGGCGGCATCATCCACCAGCTGATGGGCGGCCTGCGTGCCACCATGGGCTACGTGGGCTGCGCCACCATCGAAGACATGCGCAGCAAGCCCAAGTTCGTGAAGATCAGCGGCGCCGGCCAGCGTGAGAGCCACGTCCACGACGTGACCATCACCAAAGAGCCGCCGAACTACCGCGCCTGATGCGCTTGCGAACCGCTCTTGCGATTACGGGCAGCCTGCTGATGGCAGGCTGTTCGTTGTCCGAACCGCCGCCGCGCTCCGGGTCTCCGGGCGCGGCGGTTTCGCAATTGCAGGACGTGCAGGCGTGCCAGAACGCGTTCTCGCTGCCGAAGGGCTGGCAGGTGCAGGCCGCTGGCGAACAGCGTTGGCTGCTGAAAGGTACTGGCGAGCGCCCGCTGCAGGTCACCCTGCAATGCATTTCCGAGCTGCTGCACGGGCCGGATGATCCGGTGCTGACGCCGGTACTGGGCGCGCTGGAGCCCGCACGGATGAGCGTGCGCTGGGCGTCCTGGGGCGCTGCGGATTCGGGCGTCTCGATGGCAGCGCTGCAACGGCGCATCGTGCCCGGCACCGAAGTGCAGGAAATCGCCGAGCTGCCGCGCGCCGACCGCTCCAACCCCAACGCACCGCACGGGCTGCTGATGCTGCGCTGGGACGAGGAAGACACCTCACATATTCAACAACGCGAGGCGTTCATCGCCACGCTGACGCAGAGCCTTGAAGCGCCGGGCGCTGCGAAAAACACCACTGGAACGGCACCATGACCAACATCCATAACGACAAGATCCTCATCCTCGATTTCGGCGCGCAGTACACGCAGCTGATCGCCCGCCGCATCCGCGAGCTGGGCGTCTACTGCGAAATCTGGGCGTGGGACCACAACCCGGCCGACATCGCCGCGTTCGGCGCCAAGGGCATCATCCTGTCCGGTGGCCCGGAATCGACCACGCTGCCGGGTGCCCCGGCCGCGCCGCAGGAAGTGTTCGACAGTGGTCTGCCGATCTTCGGCATCTGCTACGGCATGCAGACCCTGGCCGCGCAGCTGGGCGGTGCCACCGAAGCCGCTGACCAGCGCGAATTCGGCCACGCCGAAGTGAACGTGATCAACCCCGATGCACTGTTCAAGGGCCTGAGCGACCACGGCGGCGAGCCGAAGCTGAATGTCTGGATGAGCCACGGCGACCACGTCTCCGTTGCGCCGCCGGGCTTCACCATCACGGCCACCACCGACCGCATTCCGGTGGCCGCCATGGCCAACGAAGAAAAGCGCTGGTACGGCGTGCAGTTCCACCCGGAAGTGACCCACACCCTGCAGGGCCAGGCGCTGCTGCGCCGCTTCGTGGTGGACGTGTGCGGCTGCCAGACCCTGTGGACCGCCGCCAACATCATCGACGACCAGATCGCCCGCGTGCGCGAACAGGTGGGCGATGACGAAGTGATCCTGGGCCTGTCCGGCGGCGTCGATTCGTCCGTGGTGGCTGCGCTGCTGCACAAGGCCATCGGCGAGAAGCTGACCTGCGTGTTCGTGGATACCGGCCTGCTGCGCTGGCAGGAAGGCGACCAGGTGATGGCGATGTTTGCCGAGCACATGGGCGTGAAGGTGGTGCGCGTGAATGCCGCCGACCGTTATTTCAAGGCACTGGAAGGCGTGAGCGACCCGGAAGCCAAGCGCAAGATCATCGGCAACCTGTTCGTTGAGATCTTCGATGAAGAGTCGAACAAGCTGAAGAACGCCAAGTGGCTGGCGCAGGGCACCATCTATCCGGACGTGATCGAGTCGGCCGGCAGCAAGACCGGCAAGGCGCATGTGATCAAGAGCCACCACAACGTGGGCGGCCTGCCGGAGCACATGAAGCTGGGCCTGGTGGAGCCGCTGCGCGAGCTGTTCAAGGACGAAGTGCGCCGCCTGGGCGTTGAGCTGGGCCTGCCGCGCACCATGGTCTACCGCCACCCGTTCCCGGGCCCGGGCCTGGGCGTGCGTATCCTGGGTGAAGTGAAGCGCGAATACGCCGAACTGCTGGCCAAGGCCGATGCCATCTTCATTGATGAGCTGCGCAAGGCCGACCTGTACGACAAGACCAGCCAGGCGTTTGCTGTGTTCCTGCCGGTGAAGTCGGTGGGCGTGGTGGGCGACGCGCGGGCGTATGAGTGGGTGATTGCGCTAAGGGCGGTGGAGACGATCGACTTCATGACCGCGCATTGGGCGCATCTGCCGTATGAGTTCCTGGGTACGGTGAGCAACCGGATCATCAATGAGTTGCGGGGGGTGTCGCGGGTGGTTTATGACATCTCGGGGAAGCCGCCGGCGACTATTGAGTGGGAATGAGTTGAGAGAACGAGGGCGCCGAGAGGCGCCCTTGTTGCTTCTGAAATATGGTCAGATGATTGCACCATAACTGCGCTGGTGCATCTGCGGAATACTAGGGAGTAGCATCTTGAGGATCATAATGCCGTGCCCTTCGTGCTTAGATGCTGAGCTCGAGGCGCGTGATGGATTGTTCGGAGATGGCATTGACCTTCCAACGATTGCAGTGCACGTTCAGGATATGGGTTTGTATCGTGAACATTGCTTGGAAGGGCATTCTCTAGTTGTCCTGCTTGAAAATCAGCCTTACGAGTTGCTTTTTGAAAGCGGTCTGGAAGCCTTCGTGGAAGGATATTTTCGTGAATCAATCAGTAGTTTTGCGGCTGCGCTAGAGCGATTGTACGAGTTCTCAATTCGTGTCCAGTTGATTTCCGATGGTATCGATGCGGTGGCTGTTGATGATATGTGGAGAGGCGTCTCCTCCCAATCGGAGAGGCAGCTAGGGATGTACATAGGCATTCGAACTTCAAAGGATGCCACTCCGCCGAACGTTCTCGGGCAATCGATGACGAAACTTCGAAACTCCGTCATCCACAAAGGTTACTTTCCAAAAATTGAGGAGGCACATGCCTTCGGTGAGGCGGTCTACGATCTTATTGGGGCGGAAATTTTTCGCCTGAATGAACGCTTCGGAAGTTCTTTTCAGATTGTTAAGGCGATACGCCGCGCCAAGATATATGCCGAGCTAAAGGAAGGCGAAAGCCCCCAGGTGCTCTTCTTGGGGCTGGCTGTGAGTCGCGCCAATGAATTGTCTTTTTCTGGAATAGTTGATATTGCTCGATCTTCGATGCTGAAGCGGCGAAATGTTGAAGTGCCGGCCGGTCGGCAGTCGGGAGGCCGCTGATTCTTAGGGATTGATAGCTTTTTTGGGGCAGGTGAATCTATGTCTTAGGAGTCGGACTGTGATTGCTACCGTCTCCTTTCAATGCTGTGCGCTCAGGCGTACTCGATGGGTCGGAATCGATTGATCTTCGGCCATTTGTGCCTTGGTGTGAGGGCACTTGCTGACAACTGCCAATCGCCATAAGATCAGGTCGAACCTGTCGGCTGAATGATTTTTGAAGGTTGAGTCGGGGATGTTTTCGACTAAGGGGGGCTCGGTTGCTATGTGCTCGCGTGTTCGATCAGTGCCTAATGGCACTGTTCCGACGGCTTCGTGCATTCGTTGGGGCGGAGTGATTTTTATAATCAGCTAAAGGAGATGCTGAAATGGCAAAGAAGCGTGCGTTCATTAGTTTTGACTACCACAATGACGAGGGGACTAAAGTCATGTTGGCAGGTCAAGCTAAGCTCCCTGATAGTCCTTTTGAATTTAAGGACAATTCGGTTAATGATCATCTCACGGGTGATTGGAAGGAGAAGGTGAGGCGTCGGCTTGACAATGTTGATGTGGTGATCGTTCTCTGTGGGCATCGCACGCATACTGCAGAAGGTGTCGCGGCTGAATTGCGTATCGCAAAGGAAAAAGGCAAACCATACTTCCTGCTTGCCGCGTACAACGACAACAAATGTACTAAGCCAACTAGTGCTAGCGCGGACGACAAGATTTATAGCTGGACCTGGGATAATTTGAAGGTCCTTATTGGAGGGGCTCGATAAATGGTTGACGTCCCTCAGGGAAAGTTATGGAATGAAATTCCAGAGGGGGCCACTTATCCATCAAATGAAAAGTGGTACTCCCACCTTCTTGATCAGTACAGGCTGTACGTTGAAATGGCGGACCGTATCAGCCAGCGGAGAACGACAGCTAACACGTACTTTCTCAGTGTGAATTCCGCAATTCTCGCTTTTGTCGGATATCTGACCTCAAAAGATAGTCCTGAGTACATGTGGCTTCTTGCTGTGGCTGGTGGCATGCTTACTCTGTTTTGGTACAACATAATTATTGCTTATAAGAATTTGAATACTGCTAAATGGCAGGTAGTGCAGGATATTGAGAAGAGACTGCCGATCAGTCCGTATGGCGCTGAATGGGATGCTGTTCAAAGAGGAACAAATCCGAAGCTATATAGACCAATTTCGCACATTGAAAGTTGGGTGCCATGGGTTTTTTTTCTTCTCCACTTCATCGTCTTCTGTAAGACGTTTCCTTGGTCGAGTGCGACCAAATTCATTGGCTCGACCATGCGCTGCGTTTCGGGTGGATGAGTGGAGGTTGTTTGTTCGCGCTGGATCGGGCATAACCGAATGACTTGCCTGCTGACTTGCGTGGCATCCGATGATTGGTCCTTCGCCACATCATTTGCTCGATGCTAGTTGCGCTACGGTTTCGACTTGCGAGAGCTTGCTCTACTCCGGCCTAACCTCCCGACAAGCCCACTCAACTAACCCTCGGCAAGCCAGAAACAGCCCATCCACCACCCCCTCATCCAAATGCCGCTCTGGCTCCGCTGCCACCCGGCAGCGGTCTGCCGCGTGCAGCAGCTCCAGCACCGTCAGCGCCCCCACCATTGCCCGCTCGGTCCTCGCCAGGCTCACGCGGCGCCCGGGTGATACGTCGTTCTCCGGCCAAGGATGCCCGTCAGCCCCCTCGCAGCCGCGCATGCGCTTGAGGATGCCGAGCAGGGAGTTCAGGTCGGGCAGGGGAGTGTCGTCGTTGATGGGCTCAACAACGGTGTACGAGGAGAAGGTGTCGGGTTCGTTCATGGCGTCGGCTTCCGTGGCTGTGCTTAACAGCGCCACCGCGAAGAGGTGGCGGACGATGCGTGGCTGCAAACCGGGACGAAGCAACGAATGACCGGTGGGTCCGAAGACCCCCACGCACCGCCCGCCAGATAGGCCGACGGATTGCCCGCCGGCACCGGTTAAGGACGGTGCCGACGGGCAAGCGTAAACAACAGTCGTTGCTCATCGCGGGTTTGCAGACCCGGAGCCACCCGTTGTCGGTGGCGCACCATGGTGTTTACGCAGCCGCTTCGAATGCCAATAGAAATTCGCGAAGGAATCGTCGAATCCGAGAGCGAAGAACTATTGTTGCACGCCCCCTTCGTGCAGCACGCGACGCCAGCAGACGCATTCGCGCAGCTGCTCTGCTGATAGCGAATCAAAGTGGCGCAATCGCCCATGCCACAAGCGAATAGCGCGACGGCCTCCTTTGCAACAGTTCTTAGTCCGCCTCGCCAAGCAACGGCGCCCGATCAGCCGCACACTCCGAAAAACGGTTCAAACCCGACACCGTTGACAAGCCACCCGGCTTCAACCAACGCCATCCTCAGCCGCATTCCCCACCAGCAACTCAATCATCGCCCTTGCCGCAGCCGACTGCCTCCGATGCGGGGCATAGATCACCGAGAACGGCCGCGACCGCCCCCGCAACTGCGGCAGCACTTCCACCAGCTCCCCACGCTGCAATCGCTCGCGCACGATGAACTCAAAGCTCTGGCAGATGCCGATGCCCTGTTCGGCCAGCGACACCACGCCCAGCACATCGTCGGAGGTCTCGATGGACGAACGCGGCAGCCAGTCCACGTCGCGTCCGCCGTCGCGGAAGATCCACGGCGCCAGCCGCCCGGTGCGGGGCATCACGAAGGGCAGGCACAGGTGCTGCTGCAGATCGTCCAGCGTCTGCGGCGTGCCGCGGCGCTGCAGGTAGTCCGGCGCGGCAACCAGCTGCAGCGGGGCATCCTCCAGCTGTCGCCCCACCAGCCCGCTGTCCGGCAGTTGGCCCAGGCGGATGGCCAGATCGAAGCCTTCGGCCACCAGGTCCACGTTGCGGTTGGTGATGTTCAGTTCCACCTGCACCTGCGGGTACTGCTGCGCAAAGCGCGCCAGCACGGGCGGCAGCCGGTAGTGGCCATAGGTGGTGGGCACGCTCAGGCGCACGCGGCCGGCCAGCGCACCGTCCTGGGCCAGTACGTCGCGCTCGGCGTCATCCAGCAGGCCGAAGGCAGTGCGCACCTGTTCCCGATAGAGCCGCCCGGCGTCGGTCAGGCCCACGCGGCGGGTGGTCCGCTGCAGCAGCTGCCGGCCCAGCCGCGCTTCCAAGCGGGTGACCGCGCGGCTCAGCACCGAGGGCGTGGTGGACAGCGCCACGGCGCCGGCGGTGAATGAGCCGTGCTCGACCACCGCCAGGAACACTTCCACATCGCCAAGGTAATCGAACTTTCGGCTCATTTGGCTCTCCGGAGAACAGATGTTTTGCGATGGGGCCAATTTATCGCCGCTGCGGCGATCAATAAAGTGGTGATCAATCCCCGATAGGAGCTCCCGTGAACCTGATGACTCGACTGGCCGCAACCCTGGCCCTGACCCTGGCCGCTACCGGCGCGCATGCCGCCAACGTGCTGGTGGTGCTGTCCGACGAAAACCACCTGGAACTGAAGGACGGCAAGGTGCTGTCTACCGGCTTCTTTCTCAACGAGCTGATGCAGCCGGTCAAGCTGCTGCTGGACGCGGGTCACGAGGTGACCTTCGCCACGCCGCAGGGGCGCGCGCCGACGGTGGACGCGTCTTCGGTGATGCCGATGTACTTCGGCAACGATGCCGCGCAGCTGAAGCTGCACAAGGACCTGCTGGAGAAGCTGGCATTGACCTCTTCGACGGCCTCGCCCGTGGTCAGCCTGGCGCGCGTCGAGCAGCAGGGCTATGCGCGTTTCGATGCGGTCTATATTCCCGGTGGCCACGCGCCGATGCAGGATCTGCTGAAGAGCCCGGCGCTGGGCCGGCTGCTGGCCGACTTCCACCAGCGCAACAAGACCACCGCATTGGTCTGCCACGGGCCGATCGCGCTGCTGTCCACGCTGCCGGATGCTCCGGGTTTCGTGGCGAAGCTGGAGGGCGGTGCGACGCCGGCTATGCCGAAATGGATCTACAGCGGCTACCAGATGACGGTGATCAGCAACCAGGAAGAAGCGCTGGCTAAACCGCAGTTGGGTGGTGGCGAGATGAAGTTCTACCCGCAGACCGCGTTGCAGCGGGCGGGTGCGAAGTTCAGCAGCAATGCCGCGCCGTGGACCGGGCATGTGGTGGTGGACCGCGAGCTGATTACCGGGCAGAACCCGGCTTCGGCGCTGGAGGTGGGGCAGCGGTTGGTGGAGCGGTTGAAGTAGGGCGGGCTCTGCATCGCATGCGGTGCCGTGGCACCATGGTGGACTGGCCTCGTCCTTCCGGGCGGGGCCGTTTTCCCAGGGAAGCCCTCGAACACGACATGCGAACGTCCTTCTTCATTCTCTCCGCCCTGTGCCTTGGCCTGCTGTCTGGCTGTGCCAGTGGCCCGGAGGAGCACGCCTCAAGCCGCGAGATCACCGGTGCGTTCGTGGCCGACGATGGCCAGCTGTACCTGTTGCCGCGCTTTGAAGAACCGATGCGCTTCAATGCTGCACCGTTCCGCGAGTACCGCGCGCTGATGGACAGCCCGCTGCGCGAGGCGGTGGCCTGCGCGCAGATGTACTTCCATGAGGACTGGCGCGACCCGGCCAACAAGGCCAAGGTACACGGCAGCTATGCGCTGCTGCTGCGGCCGGAGCAGGTGACACCGGAACAGGCCGCGCAGTTCAAGCTGGAACGGATTGAGGTGCTCCCGCGCGAGGCGAAGTATGTGGATGAGCGTGCGCGCTACTACCTGCCGCAGGACCGGAGCCGTTATGCGCTGGCGTTTGATCGGGCCTGCAATCTTTCCAAGAAGGGCGGCAGCTATTACAGCGCGCTGTTCGAGGGCGACGGCGAGCGGGTGAAGTTGCCGGATGCCGCTGCGCTGGCGGAGAAGGGGAAGCTGGCGCAGCCGATCAGTGCTAGGGCGCAGCGGATCCTGCCGGAGCGGGAGGACAAGCCGGGTGTTGGGACAGCGGCCGGCAAGGTGCTGGGCGCGGCGTTGATTCCTGTGGCGGTTCCGGTGTTTGTGTTGAGCCTGCCGTTCCTGGGGCCGGATCATTGGAAGTGATGGGGCGTTGAAGCCGAAGCATCCACGCGTGGCGTGGACCTATTCGGGCGTCGTTAGTGCCTGAACGTTCATCCTGGAGATCTGTGTGCCAAGCACATTGGAGGTTGTTTTGAAGACCGCAGGCTTCATTGTCCTCGCGGCACTTCCGTTGGTGATCCTTTGGTTCATCCTTCGGCAAATGTCAGCGAGAGCCCGTTCGGCGTTGGGATCAGGGTTGCGTCTGAATCCCCCGCGCCGGATCTCCGGCACGTCCATGACCCTGGTGATGGTGGATGGCAAAGAGGATCGGGAGCACTACTTCTTCGACACAGAATTCTTTTACCTGCGGCGGGGCCCGGTACCCACGGCGGTTCCGCTCTCGCAGATCACCTCAGTCACACGAACGTCCGACGTCATCTATGCGCGCTATGTCTGGCAGGTATGCTTCAGCAGAGCATCGGGTAGAAAGTGCGTGACGTTCACTAACAACCTTTCGCTGTTCAACCGCGACTTTCTGCTCTTTCTGGAGGCGGTGCGGAAGGCTAATCCGCTCGCGACCGTTGAGCGAGCGAGTCTGTTCTTCTGAGTGCTGGATGATTCAGATATGCGGACGTTGAGGCAGTGAATCCACGCGTGGCGTGGATCTACAGCTTGGCCTGCCGCCAGTCACACAGCTTGCCCGCCAATGCTCCCAGGCCTTGGCATCGATGCCGGCCTTCAGTGCGATGGCCTGCAGCTCCGCCCAATTCCCCGGCGAAGGCGCGGCCAGCAGCCCGCGCATGAAGGCCTGCATTTTCGCTTCGCCCACTTGCTTTTCCAGCGAGAGCAACAGCAAGGGCGCATAGACGTAACGATACCTCTCGCCCAGATCCGAGTTGCCGTCGATGGCATCGAACGCGGGCAGCGGCTTTTCCTGCTTATCGATGGCCGACTGCAGTCGCGCGATGTAGCGATCCGCCGCGGCATCGCCACTGATCTCGCGCAGCGCCTTGATCGACAGGAACTCTGCGCTGGATTCCAGCAGCACCCAGAAGTAGGGGCCGTGCGGACGGTTCAGCGTGCCGAAGTAGTAATGGCCCATTTCGTGCGCGATGTACTGCACGCGTCGCTCGGCCTTTTCGCTACCAGCCAGCAGTGAGTCGGCCACGTTGCCGATGCTGCCGCTCATGGCGATGGTCGGCCAGGTGGCAAAGCCCCATTCGCTGCCCTCGCGGTCGCGCTCGATCTGGTTGAGGGTGACCATGCGCAGGAAGGTGGGGCGGTCGGCCAGCGGCACCCCCATGTAGCGGCTGTGCACGTCGGCTATCTTCTGCACCGTGCTGGACAATGCATCAACCTTGGCCTTGGGCAGGGTCTCGTTGAGGACCGTGACCTGCGCGGTGCGGGTGATCGGGCCGCTGCCGCCGAACAGCAGGATCGGCCGTGCGTTCTCGCTGCGGAAACGGCCCTGCGCGCCTTCGATGGCGGGGCTGCCGTTGAGATACAGGAAGCGGCAGCCGGCGCAGTCCACCTGCAGGTCGTAGCGGCTTTCGCTGCTGCGTACGCGGGCCTTGGGGTCGAATGCCTGCGGCAGCCAGGCGGACTGTTCGGTGAAGCGGGCGCTGTCGCCGTTGAAGGCCATCAGGCCCTTGAAATCGGTTGGGGCATCGTGCCGGGCGTAGATCGGGAAGGCACCCACATACTGCACGCAGAGCGTAGCGGATGGCTTGGCCACGGTGTATACGCGTGCCTCGCCATCCACCCCGGGGGCGTACCATCCTTCGAAATCCAGCGGCGCGCCATCGCCATCGGTCACCCGCGCGACATTCAGGCCCGCGTTGAGCACGAAGGTGTTGAGTGACCCGGCAGGGCGGTTGGACACGCAGACGTCGCCCTCGACGCGGCCACTGGCAATGTCCAGCCGCGCGCTGCCGGTGGTAAGTGGCGTCGCGGCCTGAGCGGGCGGCGTGGCCTGGCTGATGGCAGGGGCGAGCAGTGCGGCAACAACGGCGGGCAGCAGGGCCTTGCAGGGGTTCATCGGGCCAGCCATGGGTGGATTGCGCTGACTATAGGGGTAATGTGAAAGTCTGCCGAGAGGGGGGGCATCCACGCATGGCGTGGACCCAGAGGGCTACACTGGTTGCCTGTGCCCGTTGGAAGCTCGCCCATGTTCAGTGGAAAGGTTGCGGTGGTTACCGGTTCCACCAGCGGTATCGGTCTTGGCATTGCCACCGCACTGGTGCGGCAGGGTGCCGACGTCGTGCTGAATGGCTTTGGCGATGCAGCGGAGATCGAACGTATCCGTACCAACTTGGAAACCGAGTTCGGCGTACGGGTGGCGCATGATGGCGCAGACCTGTCCCGTGGCGAGGCAGTGCGCGAAATGATCGCCCACGCCGTTGCGACGATGGGCCGCATCGACATCCTGGTGAACAACGCGGGTATCCAGCACACCGCTTCAATCGACGAGTTTCCCGTAGAGAAGTGGGATGCGATCCTGGCGCTGAATCTCTCGGCGGTGTTCCATGCAACGGCGGCGGCCTTGCCGCACATGAAGCAGCAGGGCGCCGGCCGCATCATCAACATCGCATCCGTGCACGGCCTGGTGGGCTCGGTGAACAAGTCGGCCTATGTGGCGGCCAAGCACGGCGTGGTGGGGTTCACCAAGGTAACCGCGCTGGAGAACGCGGGCACCGGCATCACCGCCAATGCGATCTGTCCGGGTTGGGTGCGGACCGCGCTGGTCGAGCAGCAGATCACCGCGTTGGCCGAGCGCGAAGGCACGGATCAAGAAACCGCCGCGCGCGCGTTGCTGGCCGAAAAGCAGCCCTCGTTGCAGTTCGTGACGCCCGAGCAGCTGGGAGAAATGGTGGTGTTCCTGGCCTCGGACGCCGCGGCCCAGATCACCGGCACGGCGCTGCCGGTGGATGGAGGCTGGACGGCGCGCTAACTGCAGGTGTTCGGAGTAAAGAGGGGACAGGATAAGACAGCCAGCTGGATGGCGGGTTCAGTCCCGCTGGATTCGACGCAACCAAGTGTCCCACGATTCGAGCCGCACTCGGGGTGACGTTCCGCGTTCGTAATCGTGGCGTTTGCGGCTCTCTTCCAGGTCGTTCTGGGTTCTCCCACCGATGATCACCGGGCGGATGTTGATGTCCTTATCGGGATCGACCTCAAGAGGGGCTTCGGGGCCGAGAAATGCATTGTGGAGCGAACTCCCGCGCTCGGCTTCTGCGCGGATACGGTGCAGCTCGCAGCGGATGGGTTCCTGGTTGCGATAGAACAATCCGAGGCGTTTGCGGAGCTGGCCTGCGGCTTCCAGTACTTTGTGGTTGAACTCCTCGTAGTGGTTGCTATTGACGAGGTTGAAGTCGGCTCCCTTGACCTCGATCAGAATGACATCCATGCGCGAGCGACCGGTGAACACGGCGAAATCCACATAGCCGTCGCCAAAGGGAAATTCCGAAAAGCAGATGTATTCGTCATCTGGCGAGGTGAACGCTTCGGCGACAATCGATAGATCGCTCTTGAGCAAGCGTTGGAGCTCGCGTTCACCACTTCCAGCCTCGACGAGTGCGCGCACGGAGGAGCGCGAGATCATGGTGTCTGCGATCTCCAGCTTGCGCTTGGTGACCTCGGGAGACTCGGGCCAGGGTGAACCATCAAATCGCCTTGTGGAGAGTCTGAGCGTTTCGGTCCTGCCGACGATTCGCTTGTTGTGTTCGGTACGGTCTTCAAGCTCGTCCGGACTACAACCCAGAAGGGCAATCGCCGTCTTTTTCGAGATCGACTGCCAGTTCACCCCTGGAGAGACTCGCACCTGGTCAAAGGTGTCATGCTCTGGGTCAGGTCTCTCATAGTGTTCGATATAGACCGTCGCACCGAGGGCCAGTCCGCTGTCCTCGATTCGCTCCACGATCGTTTCAATGGCATTGGTGACGGACCGCCCGTTGTTACATGGGCCAAGATCCGTGATGAGAACGCGGGGGCCGTCATCTCCGGAGAACACGCGGAGACGGCACATGCCTTTGGATTGCGGGTGGTAGTCGCCTGCGTAGCTGAGTACCGTATCTACAATCTTCATTCTGCAATTGCTCTCGCTCCTCCATGGAATGTCAACAATGTGCGTCTTATGTTCCGCACACAATCGGGGATTCCCCTACAGATTTCACCAATGGGGACGACAGTTGGGAGTCAGCGGCCAGGGATATTCAGGCGTTACAGTCACTGGACCGGCTGCGCCCGGCGCTGCAGCATCGGCAGCGCCACCAGTGTGGCGAGGATGGTGAACAGCACCAGCGACGAGCCCACCGTGCCGAAGCCCAGGCCACCTTTTTCCAGCGGCTTGGTGAGCAGGTCGCCGAAGGTGGCACCGAACGGGCGGGTGAGCACGAAGGCGATCCAGAACAGGATGACCCGGTTGATGCCCTTGATGCGGCTGGCCAGCGCGGTGAGCGCGATGAGGCTGCCGATCAGTAGCGCGCCGCCGGTGAAGCCTAGCCCGGAATCGTCGGCGACGAAGTCGCCCAATGCGGTGCCCAGCGTGTTGGAGAACAGCACGGCGGTCCAGTAGAAGCCTTCGGCGCGGCGCGATGCGATGTTGCTGACCGAGATCGACTTTTCAGACAGGCGCCAGGCCAACAGCACCAGCGCCAGGCAGCCGGCGAGCAGGCTGGCGCCGGTGGCGTACCCCAGCCCCAGCGTGCGGTCGATCAGGTCGGACATCGTTGTGCCGGCGGTGCTGGTGGCCAGCACTACCGACCAGAACAGCACCGGGTGGAAGCGCCGCGCGGACAGTTGCACGGCCAGCAGGCCGGCGAAGATCGCCAGCAGGATGGCCGAGCTGGCCACGTAGCCCAGGTTGAGCGTCATCGACAGCAGGTCACCGGCGGTCTCGCCGAGGGTGGTGGCGGCGATCTTCATCACCCAGAAGCCGAGGGTGACTGCCGCCACTTTGCTGTGCAGGGAATCTGCGTCTGAAGCACTCATCGAGGGTCGCCAGGGATGCCTGCGGGCGATGCTGTGGCGGCGGGCGTCGGAGCGCGGTCGGAAACGGGTTCGGCGAGGGTGAGCGTGGGGGCGGCGTTCAGCCGGCGCGGGCCGGGGCCGGCAGGCGTGCCAGCAAGGCATCCCAGTCGGCGACGAAGCAGCCGTCGCGGCCGCGGTTGCACTCGGTGATCCATGCGTCCAGCGACTCGCTCTGCGCGCGGTAGGCACTGACATCGCCCAGCACGGCGAAGCGCAGGCGGTAGTTCACCAGCATCTGCAGCCATTGCCCAGCCATGCCGGAGCGCAGTTCGAAGAAGTCCGGCGAAAGGCGTTGCACTGGGATGGCAATCCACTCGGCCTGATGCCCGAGAGCGTCGCCGACCAGATCACGCAGGCCGTTGACATCGAGTGCGGGGCCCTGCGCTGGGCTGCGCAGGATGCGGGTGCTGCCGATCTGTTCCAGGTGTGGGTGCATGAGGGTGCTCTGAAGTCCGTGTCGTCCTTCCAGTATGGTCGTGCAACGATATGACGGCGAGCAGTTGCAGCATGCGCTTGGAGAATGAACGCGCTAGGCTGCGACGATCCCCGCACTGCGCGGGTCTACGGTGGTGGGGAAGGACATGGCAGGGTGGAAGGGGCGTTCGTTGTTGTGGGCGGTGCTGTTGTCCTGGGGCCTGCCGGCAACGGCAGCGGAGCTGTGCACGGCCAGCGCCTATGGTGACGGGCAGGGCAACATCGTGGTGCTGGGCGCACCCGCTGCGGCACCGCCCACGGGCCAACGCTATCTGATGCTGGACGGGCGACGCGGTGCCACCGGCGATGCCAACGCACCGGTAAGCTGCAGCGGCGATGTGGTCAGCTTCAGGACACCCGCCGGAACCACGCAGCGCTGGCAGCGCCTGCAGACCCGCGATACCGCTGCAACCTTCAGTAGTGCCGGAACCACGCTGGTAGGGCAGTTGATCGAACCGGCTGGCCCAGCTGACCCGAAGCGGCCGCTGGTGGTGTTGGTGCACGGCTCGGAACGCACGATGGCGGTGGCGGCGATCTACCAGCGCATGCTGGTGGCCCAGGGCATTTCGGTGTTCGCCTACCAGAAGCGTGGCACCGGCGATTCGGAAGGCGAATACACCCAGAACTTCGAGCTGCTGGCTGACGATGCAGCGGCGGCCTTGGCGAAGGCGCGTGAGCTGGCAGCGGGGCGTTTCGGTCGGGCCGGCTACTTCGGTGGCAGCCAGGGTGGTTGGATCGCGCCGCTGGCGGCGACGCGCTCGCAGGCGGATTTCGTGGCGATCGGGTTCGGCCTGGTGGTGTCACCGATCGAGGAGGACCGCGAGCAGCTGTTCGACGAGGCACGCCGCATGCGGCTGGACGCAGCGGCGATGAAGCAGGTCGGCCAGCTATCGGAAGCGACCGCGCAGCTGATGCGCACGCATTTCAGCCAGGGCTACGAAGCACTGGCCCGGGTGCGTGCGCAGATCGGTGCCGCACCGTGGGCAAAGACGATCAGTGGCGAATACAGCGGTGACATGCTGCGGATGAGCGATGCTGATCTGCGCCGCATCGGTCGCGCGCGCTTCGACAATCTGGAACTGATCTGGGACTACGACGCCGAGGCCGCGCTGCGTCGCCTGAAGGTGCCATTGCTGTGGGTGCTGGCCGAGCAGGACCGGGCCGCGCCGATTGCGGCCACGCGCACCATCCTGGAACGCCTGCGCGCGTCGGGGCAGCCGATTGATACCTACCTGTTCCCGGACACCGACCACGGCATGGTGGAGTTCCGCACCGATGCCGAAGGCAACCGCGTGTCGACGCGGATCACCGACGGGTATCTGCGCCTGTTGGCCGACTGGATCAAGCAGGAGGTGAGTGGGCGCTATGGGCGTTCGCGCAGGCTGAGCGACTGAGCGGACAGGGAGTGCTGGCGGCGGGCTGCTCTCCGCCGCCAGTTGCACCGGGGCTCACTTCGGCTTCGCAAACACATCCAAGCCCTTGCCCGTCTCCAACAGCGACTTCAGGCTCGACAGCACGATCGGCCAACCCTGGCGGATGCCGGTATCCATGCCGCTGCCGGGTTCCAGTTCGTCGTGGGTGACGGTCAGTCGGACCATGTCCTGGTAGGGCACGATGTCGAAGGTGACGCGGCTGTAGGCACCCGGGTTGTCGGCCTGCGAGGCGGCGGCCCAGGTGATGACCAGCCGCGAGGGTGGGGTGCTCTCCACCACCTCGCCCACCAGTTCGACCGAGCGCGTTTCGTTGGCGCGCACGTGCTGCCAGCGCGAGCCGGGTTTCCAGTCCGAGACGTTTTCGTGGCCCCAGTAGCGGCTGGCGATTTCGGGGCGGGTGATCGCCTCGAACACCTTCTGCGGGGTGGAAGCGATGTAGATCACGTGGATGAAGCGGGTGGACTCTGCGGACATCGTCATTCTCCTTCCAGTTCTCGTTTCAGGTCATGCAGCAGGCTCAGGCGCTGCTGCTCGAACTTGCGTACCCAGCGCTCGTAGACTTCATGCAGGGGCACCGGGTTGATGAAGTGCAGCTTCTCGCGGCCACGGCGCACGGTGCTGATCAGGTTGGCGTCTTCCAGCAGGCCGAGGTGCTGGGTGACCGATTGCCGGGCCATGTCCAGGTGCTCGCACAGCTGGCCGAGCGTCTGGCCGTTGTCTTCGCAGAGCAGGTCCAGCAGCGTCCGGCGCGTGGGATCGGCCAGTGCCTTGAAGACCTTGTCTGCGTCGCGCACGTTGTCTACCGCCATGGGGATGTCTTCAATTCCAGTTGTCGATCCTGACGTCGTGCGGGTTGGGCTGGCCCTTGCCGGTCTCCAGCAGGGCTTTCAGGCTCATCAGGAACACCGCCCATTTGGTGCTGCAGTGGGAGGTGAACTCGACGCGCTCTTTCCAGCCCTCGTGGGTGAACAGGACGATGCAGTAGTCGCCCTCCTGCTTCAGCACGAAGCGCGCGTGGGTGCCGATCCATTCGGCGGGACCGGCGAGGAACCGCCAGAGCACGAGCTCACCTGGAATGAGTTGTTCCAGCTTCATTTCCATCGCGCCGATTTCCTGGCCGTTGTTCGTGAAGCGCGCCTTGACCGTGCCGCCGACCTCGCGGTCGCCCTGGGTGTCTTCGGCCCATCAGGCGGCGACGCCTTCGGGCGTGGCCAGCGCCTGGTACACCTGGCTTGCAGGGGCCTTGATGCCGACCCTGTGTGCGATATCGACCATTGCAGGTTCCTCGCGTGGGCGGACAGGCGCCGTCCTTGGGTGGACTATAGGCAGGTAAATGCCTGCATGTCAAATCCGGCTCACGGACTTCCGGCCCTGGTAGTGCCGGCCGCTGGCCGGCATCCTCGTGGCAGCTGATTGACGCGTTGAAACGAGTGCGCACATGACTGAAACAGGAAAGGACATCTTGACCCTCCGCCGCGCCAGCGTGGCCGATGCCCCTGCGGTGCTGGCGCTGTTCGATGAGGTGATCGAATGGTTCGTGTCGATCGGCAATCTGCAGCAATGGGGCAGCGAGCCGTGGTCCACGGTGCCGCGCCGGATCACCCAGGTGACCGATGCGTGCGCGCTGCCCGGCGCGTGGGTGGCGCATAACGAGCACGGCGTGGTGCGCGCATTCCTGGCGCTGGGCGAGTCGATGCCGTATGTGCCTGCGCCAACCGGCCCGGAACTGTATGTGCGGGTACTGGTGGCATCGCGTGACGTGCGCGTGCGTGGCATCGGCCGCCGCCTGATGGCCTTTGCGGATGAGCAGGCGCGCGCTGCCGGGCTCGACCATCTGCGCGTGGACTGCTACGGCGGTGGCAGTGGTGATCTGGTGCGCTTCTATGAGTCCTGCGGCTATACGCGCATCGCGCCTTTCAACGTGGACGGCTGGCCGGGCATGCTGCTGGGGCGACAGCTCTGAAGTGGCTGCGTCATTCGGTCGCAGCGTGCGTGCAGGAAACGGTACATCGGTTCGGCGCTAGAGTAGGGCCATGACCTGCATGGAATGGCTATGTCATTCCACTGCGGGTTCCTGATGACCCCCTCCAGGAAGGAGCAGCGCATGTACTACAGCAGTGGCAACTACGAAGCCTTTGCGCGCCCGCGCAAGCCCGCCGGTGTCGACGGCAAGCGCGCATGGTTCGTCGGTTCGGGCCTGGCCTCGCTGGCTGGCGCCGCGTTCCTGGTGCGCGACGGCCGCATGGCCGGTGAGCGCATCACCATTCTCGAGCAGCAGCAGATTCCCGGCGGCGCGCTGGATGGCCTGAAAGTGCCGGAAAAGGGTTTCGTGATCCGCGGCGGCCGCGAGATGGAAGACCATTTCGAGTGCCTGTGGGATCTGTTCCGCTCGATTCCGTCGCTGGAGATTGAAGATGCCAGCGTGCTGGACGAGTTCTACTGGTTGAACAAGGACGACCCGAACTACTCCCTGCAGCGCGCCACGATCAATCGCGGCGAGGATGCGCACACCGACGGCCTGTTCACCCTGACCGAGCAGGCGCAGAAGGACATCATCGCGCTGTTCCTGGCCACCCGGCAGGAGATGGAGAACAAGCGCATCGACGAGGTGCTGGGCCGTGATTTCCTGGACAGCAACTTCTGGCTGTACTGGCGCACCATGTTCGCGTTCGAGGAGTGGCATTCGGCGCTGGAGATGAAGCTGTACCTGCATCGCTTCATTCACCACATTGGCGGGCTTCCGGATTTCTCGGCGCTGAAGTTCACCAAGTACAACCAGTACGAATCGCTGGTGCTGCCGCTGGTGAAGTGGTTGCAGGACCACGGCGTGGTGTTCCAGTACGCCACCGAAGTGACCGATGTTGACTTCGATCTGGCGGCCGGCCGCAAGCAGGCCACGCGCATCCACTGGACGCGTGACGGTGTAGCCGGTGGCGTGGATCTGGGCGCGGATGACCTTGTATTCATGACGATCGGTTCGTTGACCGAGAACTCGGACAATGGCGATCACCAGACGGCTGCGCGATTGAACGAGGGACCGGCGCCTGCCTGGGACCTGTGGCGACGCATTGCCGCCAGGGATCCTGCGTTCGGGCGTCCGGATGTGTTCGGTGCGCACATTCCGCAGACCAAGTGGGAGTCGGCGACGGTGACCACGCTGGATGCACGCATCCCGGCCTACATCCAGAAGATCGCCAAGCGTGACCCGTTCAGTGGCAAGGTGGTGACTGGCGGCATCGTCAGCGTGCGCGATTCGCGCTGGCTGATGAGCTGGACCGTGAACCGCCAGCCGCATTTCAAGAACCAGCCCAAGGACCAGATCGTGGTCTGGGTGTACTCGCTGTTCGTCGATACGCCTGGCGACTACGTGAAGAAGCCGATGCAGGATTGCACCGGCGAGGAGATCACCCGCGAGTGGCTGTATCACCTGGGCGTGCCGGTGGAGGAGATCGACGAACTGGCTGCCACGGGCGCAAAGACGGTGCCGGTGATGATGCCGTACATCACCGCGTTCTTCATGCCGCGCCAGGCCGGTGACCGCCCGGAGGTGGTGCCGGAGGGGGCGGTGAACTTCGCCTTCATCGGGCAGTTTGCCGAATCGAAGCAGCGCGACTGCATCTTCACCACCGAGTATTCGGTGCGCACACCGATGGAAGCGGTGTATACCCTTCTGGGCATCGAGCGCGGCGTGCCGGAGGTGTTCAATTCCACCTATGACGTGCGCTCGTTGCTGGCGGCGACCGGCCGCCTGCGCGATGGCAAGGAACTGGATATTCCCGGCCCGGCGTTCCTGCGCAACCTGCTGATGAACAAGCTGGACAAGACCCAGATCGGTGGCTTGCTGCGCGAGTTCAAGCTGGTGCAGGAGGACTGAGCGGGCGTCGGCGTGGAGGAGTGTCCTGGCAACACCGCGGATCAGTCGGCCAGCACGGTACCCGCACCTTCGCGATAGGTCGCCCTGGCGCTGCCACACACCGCGTAGGTGGCAGCGCTGGCTGGCAGGCCAGTGGCCTTGATGCCGCGCTGCGAATCGCCATCAAACACCTCGGCGTAGCGCTCTGCGGCCAGCGCATCATCGGGCAGCATGTACAGCAGGACGCGCTGCAACGTGGATTGTCCCTGCAGTGGCTGCGGCTGCCGGAATGCCGGCACCTGCACGCGCGCGCTGTGCCACCGCGTCGGCGCGTCTGCAGTCTGCCAGCGCACCTGCAGGGGCAGGTTGAGTGGCAACAGCGCGGCGCTGACAGGGTAGCCGTAGGCCGTGCAATCCTGGGGCGCTTCCGGGATGTTCGCGATGGCCCCGTCGCCGATGTCCAGTGTGAGGCCATTGATTTCCATCCGCAGGATGGGCGCACTGCCGTAGTTGTGGATCTTGAACAGCGCCAGGCCTTCGAAGCGGCTGCGCTCCAGATCATCGGTGGTGAAGCCACTGAGGCGTGCGAGTGCCGGCGCGACCTCTACGTGATCGCTGTAGTGGTAGTAGATATGCACGAGCTCGGGTGTACCCGTGCGTCGCCAGGCCGCGTTGAATGGCGCAAGGTCGGGATACGGCCGACGGACCAGTGGCACATCGGTGACGGCGCGATCTCCGGACGGAGTGGCGTAGCGGTAGTGGTCGACGGCGCGCTTCAGGCGCGCATCTTCATACGGGAACCCCCTGTCTGCATCGGACTGTGCGTTGGGGTAGCGGTGGAAGGCCAGGAAGCGCTCGGGGGTGTCGCCCTGCATGGGCAGGTCCGGGCCAGCGCCAGAGCCGGTGGATGCATGCGGCGAGGTGTCCAGCCACAGGGGGTGCCCGCTGAGGTTGACGTGCAGCTCGGCGATGGATGCACGTGAGCCGCCGGCCAGGCTGTCCACACTGCCTTGCAGGGCGTGCCACAGTGGGATGATGAGCATGGAGGCGGCGGTTGGCACGAACATCAGCACGTGTATGCGGCCCGGCACCTGCCCGCGCTGGCGCACCATGTAGCGCAGCCAGGCCAGCAGGAGCACCAGCAGCAACGGGACGCCGACCCAGATCGCGATGGTGGCCAGCGCCACGACGCCCCAACCCAGGTTGGGGGTAGCGACGGCAATCAACGAGAGCGTGGCGATCAGCGCAGCCAACACCAGCGATACGCCGATTCCAACGCGGTAGGTCCTGTAGGGGCTGTCGGTCATCACCGTTCCGTCGGCACTGCGGGGCATGCCCCTATCTTGCAGCGCAGGTGCCTGCGTGGAAAGGCCGGGAGTGGGGGACAGGGGGGGGCGGGAGTCAGCAGCCGATCAGGCGGTCCGCACCGATGCCGCTGCGGTGCTGGCTGCGGTACTCGGTGGGGCTGGCATCGACCTGGCCACGGAAGTGGCGGCGGAACGATTCCTGCGAACCAAAACCCACCTGCTCGGCGATCCATTGCAGCGGCCGGTCGGTGGTTTCCAGCAGCTCACGGGCGAGGGCCACGCGCTCGCGGATCAGCCAGTCGATCGGTGACAGCCCTGTCGCTTCCAGGAACTGCCGCTGCAGGGTGCGCTGGCTGAGTGCGGCCTGCTCGGCGAGGCTGCCTAGCGAATGCGGCTCGCGCAGGTTGCGGCGCATCCATTCCATCAGTTTTGCCAGGCGCGAGGGTTCGCCATGGGGAATGGCCCGGCTGACACGCTGGCTGCGCCCGGCATCACGCCACGGCGCCAGCACCAGCCGCTCGGCCACCAGGTTGGCCACGCGGGCACCGTAATCCTTGCGCACCATGTGCAGCATCATGTCCATGCCGGTGGCCGAGCCGGCCGAAGTGATGATGCTGCCGGTGTCCACATACAGCACATCCTCGCGCACGTCGATGCGTGGGAACTGGCGTGCCAGCGTTTCGGTGAGGCGCCAGTGCGTGGTGGCCTGGCGGCCATCGAGCAGCCCGGCCCAGGCCAGCACGAACGCACCGGAGCAGATCGAGGCGATGCGTGCGCCGCGTGCGTGGGCGCGGATCAGTGCATCGAGCAGGATCTGCGGTGGACGCTCGCTGGGTTCGCGCCAACCGGGGATGACGATGATGTCGGCGTCATCGACGCTGCCAAGATCGTAGGGCAGTTGCACCTGGGTGTTGCCGAGCATGCGCAGCGCACCGGGCTCGCCGGCGCATAGCTGGGTGCGGTACCAGGCCACGCCCAGTTCAGGCCTTATCGGCGCGAACAGGCCCACCGCACAGCCGAACTCGAACAGCCCCTGGCCGTGGCAGGCAACGATGGCGACGAGCGGCGCGGTGGGATCGGCGGGTGGGTTGGGCATGGCCTGATGCTACGGGTGGCGGTGCGTGGCGCTGAGTGGTGCGCGGGCATGAGGTGATGCCGGGCGGGCATATGGAGGCCGGGGTCGGATCCCTTCCGCAGGAAGGGCTCTGACCCCGTGGAGGGATGCGTGCCTGGGGTCAGAGCCCTTTCCTTTGGAAAGGGATCCGACCCCGTGTGTTCAGGCCGCCTAACGTCATTACCAGCGGTCATGTGGGTGGCCGGATGTTACGGCTGGGTGACGCGATCCCGCCTGTCGCGGTGGGTGAACAGGCCCTTGAATGGAAGCGTGTTTCCGGCCCACCCCCACGAGCCCCCATGCCTGCCGCCTACGCCCCAGCCTTGAGCACTCTTGCCGTCCTGATCGCGGTCGCCCTCGCCGCATCGCCCAGCCATGCGGCGGAAGCCGATGCAGATCCTGCCACCACTGCAGCTACCGCCAATGTGGCGGCCTCCACGCTGGATGCGGTGGTGGTCACCGGTTCACGCACCAGCACGCGCACGGTGAAGAACAGCTCCACGCCGATCGATGTGATTTCCGCCGAAGACCTTGCCGCCACCGGCCAGGGCAACCTGCTCGAAGCGCTGCAGCGCAGCCTGCCGTCGCTGAGCCAGATCGGCGGCTACCAGAGCGACCAGGAAAGCCTCATCCGCGGCTACCAGCTGCGCAACCTGTCGCCGGGCTACACACTGGTACTGGTCAACGGCAAGCGCCGCAATGCCAGTGCCTATGTGAGCGGTGCCAATGGGGGCGGCTTCCCCGGCCATGCGTGGGCGGACCTCGCGTTGATTCCGGTCTCGGCCATCGACCATGTGGAAGTGCTGCGTGATGGTGCCTCCGCCATCTACGGCTCGGACGCGATCACCGGCGTGGTCAACGTGATTCTGAAATCGCAGGCGCACGGTGGTGATGTGTCGGTGGAGAGCGGGCAGAGCATTGATGGTGATGGTTCGCGTACCAGTGTACGCGCCAACGTCGGCCTGCCGTGGGGCGAGGATGGCTTCGTCAACCTGTCCGGTGAGACTACCCGCCAGCATCATGCGATCCGCACCCGCCGCTATATCGACGGCTACCTGAGCTATCCAGCCGTGGATGGCAGCGGCAATCTGGTGGCGCTGCGGCCGAACAATCGATTGCCAGCAGGTGCTGCGCCGAACCCGGCCGAGGCCAACCGCAATGCTGAGGCCAATACCATCCTCAGCTCGCCGTCGTATGCGTTGAAGGCCTTCGCGGTGAACGTGGGCCATGGCCTGGGTGAGAGGGCGCAGTTCTACGCCAACGCCACGGCCAGTGACCGCACCGCGCAGGCGATCCAGAATTTCCGCCTGCCGGCGACGATCTTCACCACCTACAAGGCCCCCGGCGTGCTGAGCGTGTTTCCCGACGGCTTCCTGCCGGTGCTGGAAACCAAGGAGAAGCAGTACACCGGCACCGCCGGCGTGAAAGGCCAGATCGCGGGTTGGGACTACGACGCCAGCCTGACCGGCAACCGCAGCACGGTGCGCACCTATACCCGCAACTCGGTGAACTACTCGCTGCCGTATCCCGGTTCGCCCACCGACTTCTATGACGGCAAGCTGGATTACCAGCAGGGCATTGCCAACCTCGACCTGCGCCGTGGCTTCGAGGTGGCGGCGTTTGCTTCGCCGCTGGAGGTGAGCGCGGGCGCCGAGTATCAGCACGAACAGTACGAGCGTGGAGCAGGGCAGTGGGAGTCGTACACCGGCTTCGGCGCTGCTGCCTTCGTCGGCTATTCCACCGCCGACGCGGTGAAGGCGACCCGCAACAGCAAGGCGGTGTACGTGGGTGCGGCCACCAATATCACCTCACGCTGGTACCTGGATGCAGCCGCGCGTTGGGAAGATCACTCCGACTTCGGCAGTGTCTCCACCGGCCGCCTGACCACGCGCTTCGACTTCACCGACGCGCTGGGTGTGCGTGCCACGGTCAGCAATGGCTTCCACGCGCCCAGTCTGGGTGCGCAGTTCTACCAGGCCACCGGCAGTTGCCCGTGCGGGACCACGCTGGTGGCGCAGGTGTCTTCGCCCGCGGCGATTGCGTTGGGTGCCACACCGCTGAAGCCGGAGAAGGCCACCAACTACAGCCTGGGCCTGACCTGGGACCCGAGCCCGGCGTTCCATCTGGCGGTGGATGCCTATCAGATCGACATCCGCGGCCAGCTCGGCCAGTCCAGCCAGATCGGCTACAACGCGCAGGATCCGGCGCGCGTCACCGACAACAGCGGCACGGTGCTGAGTGCGGCGCAGAAGAACACGATCGATGCACTGCTGGGTTCGGCCGGCATCAGCATCCTGCCGGGTGATGCGTTCTACGCCAGCTACTTCACCAACGTGGGCAATACCCGGACACGCGGTGTCGAGCTGACCCTGGAAGCGAACCAGGAAGCGGCGTGGGGCAAGCTGCGCTGGAGCTACGCGGCCAACGTCGGCCGTACCACCATCCAGAAAGTCAGCGACATTCCGGCGGCACTGCAGGGTCTGCCGAACATCAACCTGCTGACCAAGAGCAGCGAGTACGCGCTGCGCTTCCGCACGCCCAGCTACACCCAGGTGGCGGGACTGGGCTGGCAGAACGGGCGCTGGCGCTCGAATCTGGACTTCACCTACTACGGCCCGATCAAGCGCCTGAACAACGGCGTGGAGTACAGGCAGCCGCCGGTGCTGGTGACCAACCTGTCCGGTGGCGTGGAGCTGGGTGCGGGCTGGAGCGCGGCGCTGGGCATCAACAACGTGTTCGACAAGCGCACGCGCAAGGTGCCGGAGTACGCGCGCAGTGCCACCGATGTGGCGAGTATCGAGACCACCTGGGACAGCGGCGATGTGCTGAGCAATGTGGGTGCGTATTGGTTTGGCCGGGTCAGTTACCGGTTCTGATCTGGAGCAGTCGAGCATGGCTCGACTCTACAAAAGGCGAAAGGCGGCCGGACGTAGTTCGGCATCATCGAGGAGCAGTTCATGTCTTCTGCATTGAAGGTGGTTGCATTGGTGGGGTCACCGACCAGCTCGGCGACGTCGCGCACGTTGTTGCTGGCGCGGCATCTGCTGGTGTCGCTGCAGCAGCGGGTGCACGCCCGCGTGGAGCTGGTGGAGCTGGCGCCGATCGCGCGCGCGCTGGGTCAGTCGCTGTCGCGCGGCGAGGCGGAGCCGGCGGTGGAACAGGCACTGCAGACCATCGAGGCCGCCGAGCTGCTGGTGGTGGCAGCGCCGGTCTATCGCGGCTCGTATCCCGGGTTGTTCAAGCACCTGGTCGACTTCATCGGGCTGGAGGCGCTGGTGGATGTGCCGGTGCTGCTGGCAGCGACCGGCGGCAGCGAGCGCCATGCGCTGGTGATCGATCACCAGCTGCGGCCGTTGTTCAGTTTCCTGCAGGCGCACACGCTGCCGATCGGGGTGTATGCCACGCCCGCCGACTTCGACGGCGAGCACATCAGCAGTGCGGCCTTGCAGGCGCGCATCGAGCTGGCGACCGAGCGTGCGGCCGGGCACTTGGCCACGCAGGCGCTGGCGGTAGCGGCGCCGCTGCGGCGTATTGCCTGACGCCATAACCGGCGGCGCTTTGCTTATGGCCACGCCGCATCTGCGTGGCCGGATCTGACCGCCGATTGTCGCCAGCCGTCGCTGCTGCGGCTGCTGGCATCTCTAGCATCGATATCGAAGCGGCATCGCATTGCCGGCCCCGATGAGGACGACCCCTGTGACTTTCGACGCAGCAAGCAAACCCATCCTGTTCCTGCTCGACCGTGAGTTCGAGGACGGCCAGATTCCCGGCCAGCGCTTCTTCTGCCGGCACAGCCTGTTGCTGGAGGGCGCGTTGTCGAGCATCGATGGCCTGGACGCGCAGCTGGACGTGCGCCGCATCGGCTTCGCGCGACCGCGCCGTGAGGTAATCGCCGAGATCGGTGAGCAGGACCAGTCACTACCCAAGCTGGTGCTGCCCCAGGGCGTGCGCAGCGAACTGGCCAGTGGCGCGCACCAGGATCGCCAGTACGTCTCCGGTGCCGAGCCGATCCTGGCCGCGTTGAACGGCTTGCTCGGCATTCCCGTGGCCCACCCCTGAGCGAGGACGTGACCATGAGCTATCAGATCAGCGTGCTGGACAAGAGCCCGGTGGCCGAAGGTGCCTCGGCAGAGCAGGCGCTGCGCAACAGCCTGCAGCTGGCGCAGCGCGCCGAGCAGCTGGGCTACCACCGCTACTGGTTTGCCGAGCACCATGCTGCGCCGACGCTGGCCAGCCCTGCACCGGAAGTGCTGGCTGCGTGGGTGCTGGCGCAGACCCGGCGCATCCGCATTGGCAGTGGCGGGGTGATGCTGCGCCACTACGCACCGTACAAGGTGGCGGAGAACTTCAACCTGCTGTCGGCGCTGGCGCCAGGGCGCGTCGATCTGGGCGTGGGCAAGGCCCCCGGTGGCCTGCCGGCCTCGACCGCGGCGCTGGCAGCCGGGCGTCCGGCGTTCGCCGACTTCGACCAGCAACTGCGCGACCTGGAAGGTTATCTGTCCGGCGCCGAAACCGAGGCACAGGCTCGGCCGGTTCCGCAGCAGGCACCGGAGCGCTTCCTGCTCGGGGCCAGCCCGCAGAGCGCGCAGCAGGCGGCCGAGCTCGGCTGGCGCTTCGTCTACGCCGCGCACTTCGATGGTGACCCGAAGCATATCGAGGCCGCGTTCGATGCCTACCGCAGCGTTTCAACGCAGCCGCCGCTGCTGGCCACGGTGGCGTTCGCCGCACCAACTGCCGAAGCCGCAGCGCGTCATATCGGCGCGCTGCGCGTCTACAAGCTGCACCTCGGCCCCGGCCAGACGGTGAACCTGCCCAGTCCCGAGGCGGCTGCCGAGTACGCGCGCCAGGTGGGCGTGGCTGACTTCCGCATCGAGGAGACACGCCCGAGCGTGTTGTCCGGTGATGCGCAGCACGTGCGTGACGAACTGGATGCGCTGCACCGGCGCTTCGGCGTGGGCGAGTTCATCCTCGATGCGCCGGTGGCCGACCTCGACGCACGCCTGACATCCCTTGAACTGCTGTCGCCCGCGCCGCGCGCGGCGGTGGCCTGACCTGCTGGAGCGATTCCCATGAGCGCGACCCCGCGCCACATTCCGTTCGGCATCATGCTGCAGGGCCCTGGCAGCCACATGCATGCCTGGAAGCATCCCTCCAACCCGGCCGACGCCAGCGTCAACCTGCAGTTCTACATCGACATCGCGCGCACCGCCGAGGACAACGGCATCGCCTTTGGTTTCGTGGCCGATGGCCTGTACATCAACGAGAAGTCGATCCCGCACTTCCTCAACCGCTTCGAGCCGATCTCGCTGCTGTCGGCGCTGGCCACGGCGACGAAAAAGATCGGCCTGGCCGGCACGCTGTCGACCTCCTACAGCGACCCGTTCACCGTGGCCCGCCAGTTCGCTTCGCTGGATCTGCTCAGCGGCGGCCGCGCTGGCTGGAACGTGGTGACCTCGCCACTGGAGGGCTCTGGCCGCAACTACGGCCGGCCACACCCGGAGCACGCGCTGCGCTACCAGATCGCCGACGAATATCTGGAGGTGGTGCAGGGACTGTGGGATTCCTGGGATGACGATGCCTTTGTGCGCGAGCGCGACAGCGGCACGTTCTTCGCACCGGAGAAGTTCCGGCGGCTCGACCACAAGGGCCGCTTCTTCCAGGTGGAAGGGCCGCTCAACATCCAGCGTTCGCCGCAGGGTCAGCCGGTGATCTTCCAGGCCGGTTCGTCCGACGATGGCATCGCGCTGGCCGGCAAGTACGCCGATGCGGTGTTCACCCATTCGCCATCGCTGGAGGAGACCCGCGCGTTCACCCAGAAGGTGAAGAACTCGGCGATCGCCCACGGCCGCAGCGGCAATGACGTGAAGATCTTCCCGGGCATCGGCCCCATCGTCGGCCGCACTGCCGAGGAGGCCGAGGCCAAGTACCAGGCGATCGCTGCGCTGGCCACGCTGGAGGACGCGCTGGCCTATCTCGGCCGCTTCTTCGACCACCATGATTTCAGCCAGTACGACCCGGACGCGCCGTTCCCGGAGCTGGGTGACATCGGCAGCAACTCGTTCCGTTCCACCACCGACCGCATCAAGCAGGATGCACGTGAGAAGGGCCTGAGCCTGCGCCAGGTGGCGCTGGAAACGGTGAGCCCACGGCCGAATTTCATCGGTACGCCGGAGCACGTGGCCGACGAGTTGATCCGCTGGTTCGATGCCGGTGCCAGCGACGGCTTCATCCTCGGATTCGCGGCACAGCGCGAAGGCCTGGACGATTTCGTGACCCAGGTACTGCCGATCCTGCAGGCGCGCGGCTACCACCAGCGCGAGCTGGAAGGGCAGACTCTGCGCGCGCATCTGGGCCTGCCGTACAAGGCCAGCCGCCATGCGACCGATGCCGAGCCGGCGCGGAAGGCGGGGTAAGGCGATGAGCGGAGAAAGCACGGTAGCGCCGGGCCATGCCCGGCGGAATTCCCGAACGACGGGCATATTGCCCGACATCGCGGCACGCGCCGAGGCGGCCATCGCGATCCGCCATGACCTGCACCAGCATCCGGAGCTGGCCTTCGAGGAACACCGTACCAGCGCACGCGTGGCCGAGCTGTTGCAGCAGTGGGGCTATGAGGTCACCACCGGCCTCGGCGGCACCGGCGTGGTCGGTACGCTGCAGCGCGGGCAGGGCAGCCGTCGCCTCGGCCTGCGCGCCGACATCGATGCACTGCCGATCCACGAGGATTCCGGATTGGCGTACGCCAGCCAGACCGAGGGGTTGATGCATGCCTGCGGCCACGATGGGCACACCGCCATCCTGCTGTCTGCGGCGCACTACCTGGCCCATCACGGCCGCATCGATGGCACCCTGCAGCTGGTGTTCCAGCCGGCCGAGGAAACCGGTTCGGGGGCCTCGAAGATGATTGCCGACGGCCTGTTCGAACGCTTCCCGGTGGATGCGATCTATGGCCTGCACAACTGGCCGGGCGTACCAGTGGGTCACTTTGGCTTCGTCGATGGCCCGGCGATGGCGTCGGTGGACTGGGCGCGGCTGAAGGTGATCGGCAAGGGCGGCCACGGTGCCGAGCCGCAGGGCAGCGTCGACCCGATCCTGGCGGCAGCGCACATCGTCACCGCGCTGCAGAGCGTGGTGTCGCGCAATGTCGATCCGCGGCAGATGGGCGTGGTCACCGTCGGTTCGATCCACGGCGGGCAGGCCGCCAATGTGATCCCGGACGTCGTCGAGCTGAAGCTGACCGTGCGCGCCTACCTGCCGGAAGTGCGCGACACGCTGCGGCGCCGGGTCACCGAGATCGCCGAGCAGACCGCGGCCGCGTTCGGCGCGCGCGCCGAGATCGCGTTTCCGCGTGGCTTCCCCAGCGTCATCAACCATCCGCAGCAGACCGCCTACATCCGTGAGGTGGCTGTGCAGGGCTTCGGCAGCGAACAGGTGGTGCCCGAATTCGCGCCGCGCACTGCCAGTGAGGATTTCGCGTTCCTGCTGCAGGCACGGCCGGGCAGTTTCGTGTTCGTCGGCAACGGCGACAGCGCACCGCTGCACAGCCCGCGCTATGTGTTCAACGACGCCGCCATCGCACCCGCCGCCAGCCTGTGGGCGCGGCTGGCCGAAGACTATCTGGTGAAGGACGTGGCATGAGCAGCAACGAACGCTTCCTCTACACCTCGGTGGATGATCCACTGGCGCGGCCGCTGTTCGATGGCCTGGAGCAGGAGTACGACAGCCGCTACGCCGACGTGCGTCGACGCATCGGCGGTAGCGCCCGCGAGGAACTGCAGCGCTACCCGGCGCAGGCATTCGCGGCGCCGGTAGGGGCGTTCGTGCTGCTGCTGCGCGATGGTGTGGCGATCTCCGGCGGTGCGTTCATGCCGCACCGCGATCCGGATACCGCCGAGTTCAAGCGCATCTGGACATTGCCAGGGCTGCGCCGCCAGGGCATCGCGCGGCGCGTGCTGCAGGAGCTGGAAGACCAGGCAGCGCGGCAAGGATACCGGCGGGTGTTCCTGACCACCGGCTTCCGCCAACCTGAAGCCGTCGGCCTGTACCTCAGCCACGGCTACACCGCGCTGTTCGATCTGCAGGCCGACCCGGAAACCATCGCGCATCTGCCGTTCGAAAAACACCTGCGGGCCTCCGCGCCCGTCATCGCGCCTGCGCAAGCCCAGCTGCATGGAGCCCACGCATGAGCACGCCTTCGACCGCGCTGGATGGACTTGCCGCACGCCCGGCGCCAGCTCCGGCGTTGAAGATCGTGCCGGCCCGGCATCCGCTGCAGGTGGTCGGAACCCTCCTGGCGCTGGCGCTGATCCTGATCGGGCTGCAATCAGTGCTGGGCAATCCGCGCTGGGGCTGGGGCACCTTCGCCGAGTGGTTCTTCGCACGCCCGGTGCTGGAAGGCCTGGGTCGCACGCTGCTGCTGACCGCGTTGGGTACTGGCCTCGGTTTCGCGCTGGGCACCTTGCTGGCGTTGGCCCGCGTCTCCGGTTCGCCGCTGCTGTCGGCGGTGTCGTGGGGCTATGTGTGGCTGTTCCGCTCGATTCCGCTGCTGGTTCTGTTGCTGCTGTTGAACAATCTGGGCTACCTGTACAGCACCATCGAGCTGGGGGTGCCGTTCACCGGCATCAGCCTGTTCTCGTACCCGACCACGCAGCTGATCGGCGTGTTCACCGCCGCGGTGCTGGGCCTGACCCTGAATCAGGCCGCGTTCTCGGCGGAAGTGATCCGTGGCGGCATTCTCTCGGTCGACCATGGCCAGTACGAAGCCGCAGCGGCGCTTGGCCTGCCACGTGGCCGCCAGGTGCGCCGCATCATCCTGCCGCAGGCGATGCGCTCGATCCTGCCGGCCGCGTTCAACGATGTGATCGGCCTGGCCAAGAGCACGTCGGTGGTCTACGTGCTGGCGCTGCCGGAGCTGTTCTACACCGTGCAGGTGATCTACCGGCGCAACCTGGAAGTGGTGCCGTTGCTGATGGTGGCCACGGTCTGGTACCTGGTGATCCTGACCGTGCTTTCGCTGCTGCAACGGCGTGTGGAGCAGCGGTTCGCGCGCGGCCAACTGCAGCGCGAGCGTTCGGTATCGCGTGTCTCGTCGCCAACGCGCGCCACAGGTGATGCCGCACCGCGCGTAGTCAATCGCCCGCGCATCGCCGCGCAGGTTGAAGCGGGCGAGGGGGCATCGGTGTCGCTGCATGGCGTAGGCAAGGTGTTCGGCGACCAGCCGGTGCTGGAAGACGTGAACCTGGACCTGCGCGCTGGCAGCGTGACGGTGCTGATCGGCCCGTCCGGCGCCGGCAAGTCCACGCTGCTGCGGCTGATCAACCATCTGGAACGTGCCGACAGTGGCTTTGTGACCGTCGGCGGCCAGCTGATCGGCTACCGCCGCGACGGCGACACCCTGTACGAGCTGCCCGAGCGTGAGATCCGCCGCCGTCGTGCGGAAGTGGGCATGGTGTTTCAGGGCTTCAACCTGTTCCCGCACCTGACCGCGCTGGAGAACATCATCGAGGCGCCGATCGCGGTGCGCGGCGTGCCGCGTGCGCAGGCCGAACAGCAGGCGCGCACGCTGCTGGAACGGGTCGGCCTGGCCGACAAGGCCGATGCCTTCCCGCGCCAGCTGTCCGGCGGCCAGCAGCAGCGCATCGCGATTGCCCGCGCGCTGGCCCTGCAACCGAAGGTGCTGTTGTTCGATGAACCGACCTCGGCGCTGGACCCGGAGCTGGTGGCCGAAGTGCTCAGCGTGATCGAGGAGCTGGCCCGTTCCGGCACCACGCTGGTGATCGTCACCCATGAGCTGAGCTTCGCTCGTCGCGTGGCCTACCACGTGGTGATGATGGACCAGGGCCGGGTGATCGAGCAGGGCACGCCCGAAGCCCTGTTCGAGCGTCCGCACCAGCAACGCACCGCCGATTTCCTGGCCAAGACCCTGTGACCCCGGAAGGAACACCATGAGCCCTGCAGCACCGCGTCGCCCCTCGCGCAGCACCCTGTTGATCGTGGGCGTGCTGGTCATCGGCATCGCCGGCATCGTCTATTCGCGCGTGCGTCAGGCACCGGATGCCAGCACCGTGGCCGCAGCCAGCCTGGCGGGTGCAAACACCGCCATCCTGAAGGGCACGCTCGATCCGAAGGCGCAGGCGTTGATCCCGGCCGACTATCGCTTTGTCACGCCCGGTACGTTCACCGTGGCCACCCATCCGGGGCAGCTGCCGCTGGCCGACTACGGCGCCGACAGCAAGGACGTCGTGGGCATCGAGCCGGACATCGCACGGCTGATTGCCGATGGATTGGGCCTGAAGCTGGTGATCGTGCCGGTGGCGTGGGCGGACTGGCCGTTGGGGTTGGAATCAGGCAAGTACGATGCCGTGCTGTCGAACGTGACGGTTACCGAGGAGCGCAAGAAGAAGTTCGATTTCTCCAGCTACCGTTACGATCTGCTGGGCATCTATACGCGCACTGATGGGCCGATCCAGAAGATCGAAAAGCCGGCCGACGTTGCCGGGCTGAAGGTGGTGGTCGGTGCCAGCACCAACCAGGACCAGATCCTGCGGCAGTGGGACCAGCAGAACATCGCCGCTGGCTTGAAGCCGGTGGAGTACCAGTACTTCGATGACGCCGTGGTTGGGCGGCTGGCAGTGATTACCGGCCGCGCCGATGTCTCGTTCGAGCCCAACGCCACCGGCGCCTATTCGGCGCGCGATGGCAAGGTGCGGCGTGTGGGCCTGTTCCCGGGCGGCTGGCCGAACGCCGCGGCGATCTCGGTGACCACGCGCAAGGGCAGCGGCCTGGCGGATGCGGTGACCCAGGCGCTGAACACCCAGATCGGCAGCGGCACCTATGCGCAGGCATTGGCGCGCTGGAACGTGACCGAGGAAGCGGTGCCGCAGTCGCAGACCAACCCGCCGGGGTTGCCGACGCTGTGACGCCGAGCATGGCCCGGCGCTAACGCCGCTTTTGTAGAGCCGAGCCATGCTCGGCTGCTCTACCAACGCGCCTCCAGCGTTCTGAACGGTTTCGCCACGCGCACGCACTCAGCATCGAAATCGGAAACGCTGCGTCCATCCACACGCACCGTCTTCGGCATCGTGCGCGCCGGCCACCAGACCTTCACCGCCGTCCCGCTGCGCAACCCGTCGCCTAGGGTGACGTTCAGTGTGCCGTCGCGCTGCAGCGCCTGCATCTGCAACGTGCCATACGCGGTCGGCAGACGCTCCACCGCCAAGCCATCGCCCGCCACCCACGAAGGCGGTGTGCCCGGTAGCAATGACAGCGCATCATCGTCTTCGCGCATCAGCATACCGAACAGGGTGCGGCCGTACTCGGCACCGATCCAGGTATGCGGCATGTCGCCGAGATAGCGTGGAAAACGCAGTCGAGAGTGCACGACCTCGGCCAGCACCTGCCACTCGCGCGGGCGTCGATCACGCAGCAGGCCCTGCAGCAGCTCATCGGCCACCTGCGGCTGGCCCAGGTGCACATAGCTCAGCACGTTGCGGATCTCGTACGGCGTGTAGGCATACAGCGCACCGGGCTGGCTGCGCTTGCGCACGTCGTCCAGGTAGCGGGCGAAGGTCGTCCGCAGTGCCACGGCCGGCAGCACGCTTTGCGCACCGGTGGGGTCCAATGCAATCGAAACGCCGGTGGGATCACCATCGCCCAGATCCGCCGAGGACGGGATGAAGTCGATGCCCTTCCACGCCATCGTGGCGCGGATCGAGGCATGCAGTGCGTCGTACAGCGCCTTGTACTGCTCACGCGCCCAGCGCGCGGTCTCATGATCGCCCAGCGATTCGGCCAGCCATGCACCGTCGTGCCAGCCCTTCAGGCCCCAGTAGTCATCCCAGTAGCTGTGGGTGGGCGACGGATAGCCTTCATGGCTGATCGACGGCGCGAGGATGCCGGCGAAGCGCTGCGGCGCCGGCTGGTCGGCCATGTAACCGGGTACCAGCGTGCGCTCGCGCAGTTCCTGCAGGAAACGCAGCGCTGCTTTCACTTTCGGCAGGTAGTCACGCACCGACTCGGGCCCGCCATCGAGGCGGGCGACATCGGCCACCAGTGCCACGTACTGGCCCTGGCTGTCGTACTCGATGTCCGAGCCGAAGCCGGTGTTGACGCTGCCATCGTCGTTGAGGATCGGCGAAACCAGTCCGTTGGCA
Source organism: Stenotrophomonas sp. GD03794 (assembly GCF_029842145.1). Lineage (NCBI taxonomy): Bacteria > Pseudomonadati > Pseudomonadota > Gammaproteobacteria > Lysobacterales > Lysobacteraceae > Stenotrophomonas > Stenotrophomonas sp. GD03794. The sequence continues at coordinate 139,356 of NZ_JAOCFV010000003.1, read as the reverse complement.
TGCACGCCGTGCGCGCTGTACCAGGCCAAGTAATCACGCGCGACGCGGGCTTCGCCCATGCGCAGCAGCACCGCCGAGGTGGCCATGCCATCGCGGATGAAGGAGCGGTTGTAGTTGCGCGGACCAGGCTGCATGGCCGGGCCGGTCTGGTTGATCAGCATGTAGGCGGCCTGCGCGCGCAGCATGTCCACCAGTGAGGGGTCGGGCAGGCGCAGCCCGACCTGGCCCAGCCTTGCCTGCCAGTCCGCGGAGGCCTGTGTGGCCAGCGCGTCGAACGCAGCATTGGCATCACGGGGCAGCGTGGCCAGGTCAAGCGCAGGCGCTTCGGGCAGCACGCCACTGGCATCGGCAGCGGCGGTGCCGAGTGGGAACGCGACCACGATGGCATCGCTGGCTCCCGGCGCCAGCGACACGCGGTAGTTGAGCGCGGCGGCGGCAAGACCCTGGTCATCACGTGCCTGCTGCGAGGAAGGCAGTTCGCCGGCAGCGATGTCCGCGGTGATCTCCGTTGCGCCGTCCTTCCCGAACGGCGCCACGCCGGACGCAGCCATCGGCGTGAGCGATTGCAGCAGCGTGCGGCCATTGATGCGCACCGCCTGTCCGTCGATGCGCACCTCGCGGATCGGCGACAGCCCGCCGTTCTGCCACGGCGGATTCATCTGCATGGGGCGGACGACCAGGCTGAGCGTGCCGTCGATCGCCGTGGTGCCGGTGTTGTGCAGTCGATGGCGGAGGAAGGTCACCGGCTGGCCATCGCGCTCGATGGCGAACACCTCACTGCGCAGCTCCAGCCCGGGTTGCGGTGACCAGGTGGCGGAGGGCATTGGCTTCCAGCCGTCGCGCAGTGCGTGCTGCACCTTCTGCCCGGCGGCACCGGCTGCGCTGCCATCGGCATTGCGCCAGATCGGCTGCACCAGCGGTGCGCCCTTGAACGCTTCCAGGTTGCCGTATTCGTCGAAGATGGATTTCTGCCGCCCTGCGTGCACGCCAACTGCGGTCCAGTAGGTCTGCTGCATCTGCAGCGACGCCGGGAACAACGCACGCTGCGCACCGCTGGCGGCAATCTGGTAGCGCTTCATCGGCGTCATCACGGCTTTCGGGCCAAGCAGGCGCAGGCGCGCGATCTGCGGGGCAGCGCCGTCCACGGCCAGGCGGAATGCACGTAGAGGGTGTGCCGTGTCAGCAGCCAGCCAACTCTGCCGATGGCTGGCCGCCTGTGCATCGTGTGCGAGGTCCTGCCATCGGCCCTGTGCGTCCTGCGCCTGCAAGCGGGCGGCGCCGCGCCCGCCATCGGCCCAGTCGACCGCGAGACCGGCCGTGGACTGGGCGCGAGGCAGCATGATCTCGAGCGTATGGGATCCACCTTTTCCGGCTGGAACCGCGACGGTGCCACCGCCTTGCCAGAGCGCCGCTGCCTGCGTTGCATCGACACCGCTGATGCGTGCGCTGAGCGTGCTGTCCAGCGGCTCCATCTCGAAGATCGACACGCCCCAGTCGGACGTGCGCTGCGGGCTGGCCAACCGCAGGTAGCGCGCCTGGCGTGGCGCGAAGTACAGCGTTTCCACGTCGCCCAGCGAATCGGCCATGGTGTACGCGGTCTGCCACTGCGTGCCGTCCAGCGAGGTCTGCAGTGAATAGCCCTCTGGATTGGAGACATCCCAGGTAAGCCGTGCGCCCGCCAGCATCGTCGGTGCGCCCATATCGATCTGGAACCAGTGGCCCGGACTGAAGGCACCGCCGGTGACGGTCTTGGGGTCGCCGTCGATCAGGTGGCTGATCGCCATCGCCGGTACCTGCTGCGAGGAGGCGCTGGCCTGCCATTGGCTGCGTGGTGGCAATGTCTGTGCCTGCGCGGAGGATGCCAGGACGGCGAGCATCAGAGTGGCGGCAGGTCGCCATGGGGCAGGTGGGCGGGAGACCTTGGAGCGTTCGGTGCGCAACGTCATTGCGGACAGCCTCGCAGGTTCGACCGGATTCGGGCGAGCGCTAGGCTAGCAAGGGATGTAATCGGTTACATGACGCGCTGCAGCGCCGCTGGACGTTGGCGCTGCCATCGCGGGAGCACTGACGGATGTGGCTCTGGATGGCTGCCGGTTGGCCCCTATCCTGACTGGCAGTGACCACCGATCTGAAATGGATTGATGATGGAATTCAGTTTCACGCTGATGTACCGAGTGCCTGATACTGGAAAAGATATCAGTGCATTTGAGCGAGGTCTTGCAGAGGCGGGATGCGACGATGCGCTGCTGGGCAGTGGATTGCCGGGCGTGTTGGCGTTGCGATTCCAGCGAGAAGGCACAGCCGCAGACGATGTCGCGCGTGCCGCATGCGTGCAGGTTCAGAGTGCGCTACCGGAAGCCGAATTGATAACCGTGCATGTCGATGTCAGCAATGCTGCCGGGGTCTCCAATTGCGGTGCCTCCAAAGCTGAGCTTGTTTGACTTCCACGGCGCACTTCTCAGAAGCAGCCGAGCGTGGCTCGGCTCTATATGGCTTCCGGCAGGTCAAGCGGCATCCCCCATTACAGCTCCACCGTCTCCCACCAGCGCGTGCCCGCCTGCGGCGCCTGCATGTCCAGCGCCTCGCCCATCATCGGCGTGGCCACCGGAACATTCTTCGCGGCCGCCAGGGCGGTGATGCGCTCGAACGGCTGCTGCCATGCGTGCAGGGCCAGGTCGAAGGTGCCGTTGTGGATCGGCAGCAGCCACCTGCCGCGCAGGTCCAGGTGCGCCTGCAGGGTCTGCTCGGGCTGCATGTGCACGAACGCCCAACGCGGATCATAGGCACCGGTTTCGATCATGGTCAGGTCGAACGGGCCGTACTTCTCACCGATGACCTTGAAGCCGTCGAAGTAGCCGGTGTCGCCGCTGAAGAAGATGCGGAAGTCATCGTCCTGGATCACCCACGACGCCCACAGGCTGCGATCGCTGTCGCCCAGACCGCGGCCGGAGAAATGCTGGCCCGGGGTGGCGGTCAGGCGCAGGCCGCTGGCTTCGGTGGACTGCCACCAGTCCAGCTGTTCGACCTTGCTGGCGTCCACGCCCCAGGCGATCAGCTGGTCGCCCACGCCGAGCGGGGCAATGAAGCGTGCGGTCTTGCCGGCCAGCTGCATCACCGCGGCATGGTCCAGGTGGTCGTAGTGGTTGTGCGAGAGGATCACGCCGGCGATCGGCGGCAGTTCGTCGATGCTGATCGGCGGTGCGTGGAAGCGCGCCGGGCCCAGCCACTGTACCGGCGAAGCGCGCTCGGAGAACACCGGATCGGTCAGCCAGTATTGGCCACGCAGCTTCAGCAGGATCGTGGAATGCCCGAGCCGGAACAGGCTGCGATCAGGCGCGGCGTCCAGGGTTGCACGGTCCAGCGGCAGCACCGGAATGGGGTGGGCGGGCACGGTGCCCTTGGGCTTGTTGAACAGGAACGTCCACCAGATCTCCGCACCGTCGCGCAGGCCCATCGCCGGACGCGGCAGGGCATTGCGGAACTTGCCGTCGCGGTACTGCGGCGAATCGGGGAAGTCGGGGAGGGACCAGGACTTGCAGAAGGTGTAGGCGGTCACGGCGAGGATTCCAAGCAGGAGGACAAGGAGCAGGCGCTTCATGGGTGACGTCCGCAGGGTACACTGCACAGTGTAGTTTCGTGTTTTTCAAAAGTACACTGCCGGGTGTAAAATGGTGGCGTCCGTTCAGCTATCCGGTTTCCGCCATGTCCCGTGCCCCGCAACGCCTGACCGACCGCAAACGCGAAGCCATCGTGCGCGCGGCGGTGGAGGAGTTCCGTGCATCGGGCTACGAGGCGACCAGCATGGACCGCATTGCCGAGGTGGCCGGGGTCTCCAAGCGCACCGTCTACAATCACTTCCCGAGCAAGGAAGCGCTGTTCTCGATGATTCTGGAGGAGCTGTGGGAGCGCAGCGTGGCCAGTGATGCGCTGCCGTACCGCACCGATCTGCCGTTGCAGGCGCAGCTGATGCAGCTGCTGGGGCAGAAGCTGGAGCTGCTCAGTGATGCCAACTTCATCGACCTGGCACGGGTGGCAATGGCCGAGATCATCCATTCGCCGGAACGGGCGCAGGCCATCGTCTGCCGCATGGGCGAGAAGGAAAGTGGCGAGAGCGCGTGGATCCGCGCGGCGATCGCCGATGGCCGGCTGCGCCAGGTCGATCCGGAGTTCGCCGGCCACCAGCTGCATGGGCTGGTGAAGAGCTTTGCGTTCTGGCCGCAGGTGACGATGGGGCAGGCGCCGTTGAACGAACAGGAGCGCGCACGCGTGGCCGAGTCGGCGGTGGCGATGTTCCTGGGTTACTACGCGGTCTAGCTGGCCGCGAAGCGGCGGAACTCGTCGGCCGGCAACGCGGCCGAGTACAGATAACCCTGGCCGACATCCACGCCCAGTGCCCGCAGTTGCTGTTCCTGTGCCAGGGTTTCAGTGCCCTCGGCCACCACGATGGCGCCGCAGCGGTGCGCGACTTCGACGATGAAACGCACGATCGACTGCGACTTGGCATCGGACAGGGTGGCAATCAACGCCTGCTCGATCTTGACCTCGGCGATGGCCAGCTGCGAGAGCAGGATCAGGGTCGAGTAGCCGGCACCGAAGTCATCCAGCGACAGCGTCACCTCGGCGGCCAGCAACTGCGCGATGTTGGCGTCGACCACGTCGCGCTCGACGATCTCGGTCCACTCGACGATCTCCAGGCGCAGCATCGTTCCGGGCACGTCATGCAGCTGCAGCAGTTCCTGCAGGCGCAGGCCGAAGCCGGGCAGGCGCAGTGACTCGGCGGAGACATTGACTGCTACGGTCAGTTGCGCGCCATCGCGCCGGCACTGCTGCAGGAAGTGGAGGGCGGACTGCAGCGTGGCCCATTCCAGGTCGGCCAGGCGGCCCTGCCGGCGCAGCAGCGAGATTACCCGCATCGGTGCGATCAGACGGCCTTCGCCATCGCGCATGCGCAGCAACGCTTCGGCGCCGACCAGCTGGCGATCCTGCAGGCGATGCTTGGGCTGGTAGCACAGGGGGGCATCTCCCTGCTGCAGCCAGCGTTCAAGCGCGACTTCAATCAAGGCATCGATCTCGCTGTCGCGCTGGATGGGGTCATCGAAGAACACGACACCGGATTCGATCGCGCTCAGTGCCAGGGTGATCGCGCGGAACGGAAGATGGCCATCGTCTGCATCGGTGGGGGGCTTGAGTTCGACCACTGCGCAGCGGAACAGCGGGCGGAACCCTGGCCAGTCACGGCCGACCCGATCGGCCAGGTTGCTGGCCAACTCGGTGATCTGTGGCTGCGTACGCAGTTCGGACAGCGACAGGTCACGCACCAGAATTGCCAGCGCCGCATCACCGAACTGGTAGATCTCCAGCTGCCCGGCCGGCAGCGACGGCAGCAGCCGATGCACCTCATCGGTGCTGTCGCGCTGCCACAGACCGTTGTCCTGCAACGGACCATAGCGCAGGCGCAGGTCGCGCAGGTTGCCCATCTCGGCCACGACCAGGCAGGCCTTGCCGCTGCCGTCGTTGTCGCGCCAGTAATGCTGCAGGCGTTCGCCGAGCGCGCGCATGTTGGGCAGGCCACTGATCGGGTCGATTCGCAGCCAGGCCTGCTCGCGCTGGCGCTGGGCGTCGATCTGCGCGTCGTTGTAGACCAGTGCGAACACCGCGCCCAGCATCAGCAGGGAGACCGGCAGCGCCAGCAGGCGCTGGATCGCCAGTTCAGCCACCGGCAGCTGATCGGCGCCGATGATCGCCACGCCCAGTGCCAGGCCCAGCGCAGTCACGCCGATGCGCACACCCCAGGCCTGCAGGATCATGCGCAGTGAGAGTTCGTTGAGCATGCGCGGGTGCAGGCGCCTGCGCAGCCAGATGCCGGCCAGCATCTGCAGCAGGGATTCCAGGCCGGCAGGCAGGAAGAACTGGGCGCCGGCGAACTGGTAGCGGGCCAGCAGGCTGGCGGCCAGGCAGGTCAGGCCGCCGCGCCAACCGCCCAGCAGGCCACTGACCAGCAGGATGTCGAAGCCGAGGTGCAGCTTGACCACGCCCTGGCTATAGCGGGCCACGAACCAGGAGTTGAACAGGTAGATCAGGCCCAGTGCCACGCCCACATACAGGCGACGGCCTTCAATGGCATGGCCGGCGCGACGGGTGGCGATCAGCAGCACGCCGATCATGCCGATCACCGCCGTGGCCTGCAGCAGGTACAGCGGCAGGCTGGGCAGGGCGCTGTCCAGGACCTGGGCCGAGACCCTTGAAAGCGCATCCATAGCAGGTTCCCGCCTGTGACCGACGGCCAGTGACGAGCAGGGTAGTCGCAGCCGCGCGCGGGTTCAATTGCACCGGCCGCCTTGGGGAAGGAGGTGATCGGCCATGAAATCGACAAAGGCGCGCACCCGCGGTTGCTGATGGCGATGGCTTGGCCAGAGTGCCCAGAAGGTGCTTTGTTCGGTATTCCAGGTGTCCAGAACACTGACGAGCGCGCCGCGGTCGAGCGCATCCCGAACGGCGAAGTCCGGCAGGCACGCAATGCCGTGGCCATCAAGGCTCATGTGCAGGATGGTCTCAAGATGATTGGCGGTCATCGCGGGCGTCAGCCGCATGTCATGGCCACCCATGTCTGCCTGCAGCGGCCATCGCTCGATCAGGCCGGTGCCGGGAAAACGATGGAGAAGGCATGCGTGTCCACCCAGCTCGTCCGGGTGCTGTGGCGTGCCGCGGTTCGAGAAGTACGCAGGGGCACCGACGCACAGCAGCCGGGTGCTGCCGAGGTTGCGGGCGTGCAGTCTGGAGTCGGCGGGACTGCCGGTGCGAACGACGGCGTCGAAGCCCTCTTCGATGACATCGACAAGACGGTCGCTGAAGTGCAGGTCGAGTTCGACGGCGGGAAAGCGGCGTGCAAACGCCGAAAGCACGGGCAGCATCAGTCCACTTACCAGCGGAAGGCTGACTTTCAGACGACCGCTGGGCGCGGCATGGGCGTCGGTCAGCTCGCGCTCCGCTGCGGCGACCTCGGTCATGATGCGACGGCAGCGTTCAAGGAACTGCTCGCCTTCGGCAGTCAGGCTGACGCTGCGGGTATTGCGGTTCAGGAGGCGGGCGCCCAGACGCTCCTCCAGCCGGGCGATGGTCTTGCTTGCCGCCGAAGGGGTGATGCCACGCTGTCGCGCTGCGGCCGCGAAGCTGCGTGCCTCGGCGACCAGAACGAAGATGCTGAGACCGGCAAAGCTGTCCATGGGTGGCCATTGATGACATTTGAGTCATTAAAGCATGGACATATGGGTGGATTCTTCTGCAATAGCGTCGTCGATAGCATCAATGCCGTGGCGCTTGGCCACGCTGGAGCTTCTTCGACATGTCTGTTGCTTCTGCTGGGACGGCCGGATCATCACGCCTTGGAGTGGTGTTTGCAGGCTGTCTGACGGCCCTTACCATTCCACTGAGCATCGCCAGCCCCGCGGTGGGCATTCCTGCAATCCGGGCCGCGCTGGGCGGGTCTCCCGCAGAATTGTCCTGGGTGATCAACGCCTACCTGCTGACCTACGGCAGTACGACGCTGGTGGCCGGCGGACTGGCCGATATGTATGGCAGGCGCAGGATCTGGATCCTGGGTGGCCTGCTGTTCGCGATCGTTACCGGCCTGATTCCCCTGATGCCCGATGTGGCGTGGATCAATGCCATGAGGCTGCTGCAGGGAATGGCCGCGGCGGCGGCGTTTGCCGGTGCGATGGCGTCGCTGGCGCAGGTGTTCGACGGCCAGGCGCGGGCCAGGGTGTTCAGCCTGATCGGCACCACCTTTGGTGCAGGAGCCGCAGGCGGTCCGCTGCTGGCAGGCGGGTTGATCGATGCGCTGGGCTGGGAATGGGTGTTCTTCCTGCCTGCGTTGCTGGCTGCCCTGACCGTACCGTTGGTCGCCCTGTCATCCGTCGAATCGAAGAGCGCCGGTTCGCCTCGCCTGGACTGGCTTGGCGCCGTCACCTTCATGCTGGCGCTGGGGTCACTCACCTACGCCATGATCGTGCTGCCGGAACGCGGCCTGCTGCATCCGCAGACGCTGGTACTGCTGGCGCTCCCGGTGGTGTTGCTGGGCGTGTTCATTGCCGTGGAGCGCTCCCATCGAACACCCCTGCTGGATCTCGGCCTGTTCCGCAACCGGCGCTTTGTTGGCGTGCAGATTCTCGCCGCTGCGCCTGCGTTCTCGTACGTCGTCCTTCTGGTGGTGCTGCCGGCGGGGTTCATCGGTGTTGAAGGGCTGCGGCCCACCGAAGCCGGACTGGCGATGGCAGCATTGTCTGCACCCTTGCTGGTTGTGCCCCTGGTTGCCGGTTACCTGCTGCGCTGGATTCCGGCGCGGACGCTGTGCTGTGCTGGCCTGCTGATCGGCGCGCTTGGGCTGGCATGGCTGGCGCAGGTGTTCCAGCTACCTTCGGTGCGCTGGATGCCGATGCTGGTCATCGGGATCGGCATCGGTCTGCCTTGGGGGATCATGGATGGCCTGGCGGTCAGCGTGGTTGGCAAAGAGCAGGCAGGCATGGCCGCGGGCATCTTCAACGCAATGCGACTGGCAGGCGATTCCATTGCCCTCGCGCTTGTCGGCATCATGCTTTCTGCCCGGATTGGCGGGAGCGTAGCGCTGGAAGCCGGCGTCGTGGCCCGTGCAGCTGTGCACCGGCTGTCCATGGGCGACCTTGGCGGAGCGGTGGAGGCATTGCCCGGCGTTTCGAGAACGGCGCTGGCCCAGGCATACATGGAGGCCGTCCGTGGCCAGCTGTTTGTCCTGGCGATGGCGACCGTGCTGACCGCCATCGTGCTCGGGTACCTGTTGCGCGAAGAGGTCGAGCCTGGCCTGTGCAGGCGCGGTCAGTAGCGCGGGTCGGCGATGGCCGGCAGCACCAGTTCGCGCACGAAGCCGGACGGTGACAACTGCAGCAACGCGCGCACCATCGCAACGACGTCGTGCACCGGCACCAGCTCGCCGTCGCCGCGCGCTGCGGCCTCGGCCACCGGCACTGACAGTGCATCGTCGGTGTTGAGGTAGCCCAGCTGCAGGCTGGTCACCGCCAGGCGGCGATCGCGGAAGCCCTCGCGCAGTGCATCGGCGATGCCGTTGAGCGCGAACTTGGATGCGCCGAACGCCACTTCCGGGCGGCCGCTGCGTGGCAGTGCCGAGGTCGAGCCGGTCAGCACCAGCTGCGGGCGTGGCGCGCCCAGCACCCGCGGCAGCAGGCGCTGCAGCAGCACCAGGGTGGCGGTGATGTTGACGTCGACCAGTTGGGTGAGCGCGGCATCGGTTTCGTCGAGGAAGGCGTACTCGTCGCTGAAGGCGGTCTCTTCCCAGATGCCCAGGTTGTGGATCAGCACATCCAGATGGGCAGGTGCCTGTGCTGCGATGTGGTCGGCAGCCACGGTCGGCTGGGACAGATCGGCTTCGATCCAGTGCAGGGTGACGCCTTCGGGGCATGCAATGTCGCCCGGGCGGCTGCGCGAGACACCAATCACAGTGTCACCCGGGCCGCACAGGCCTTCCACGAATGCGCGCCCCAGGCCTCTGCTGGCGCCGATGACCATCAATTTCATGTTGCTTCCTTGTTGTACTGCGGCGGCCTCAGTCGGCCGCCAGAATGATGTCCCAGTCACCGAACGCGCGCAGACCACTGCGCTCAGCGGTGATGATCGAGGCCGTGTTGTCGAGCTGGCAGCGGTACTGTGGCTGCAACCCGGCGGCGTGGGCGGATACCGCCATGGCCTGCACGAGCAGGCGTGCATGACCACGGCCACGGGCTCCGGGCTGTGTCAGTACGCCCATGTCGGCGAGTGCCGGACCCAGGCTCCACGGATACAGGCTGCCGGCCGCGACCACCTGTTCGCCGTCGAAGGCGCCGAACACCTGCCAGTGGTCCAGCTCGACCCAGGCAGCATCGAGGTCCTCCTCGCTCGCGCTGGCCTGGAACACATCGAACGCGACGGCGTCGGCCGGGCCGAGACGGCGGATATGCGGCGATGCAGGCCGCTCGGCCAGGGCCGCAAGTTCGGCGCTAGGGAAGTAGAAGACGCGATCCGCGCCGTGCGTGCGCTGGCCGAGCTGCTGCAGGCGCTGTTGCAGCTGCGGGAGCGTCCAGTGCGATTGCGCGTGCAGTTGCAGGCGAGTGGCCAGGGCGGGGCGCAGCAGTGCGCGCGCGGGGCCCACGACCGGCTGCAGCAGCATGCCGTCCTCCCCCTCATCGAGGTCATCGCTGCACGCCAACTGCAGTTGTGAATCGTCCTGCAGCGTGCGCTGCCCGGAGAACATGCCGCGCCAGGTCGCATCGATCAACGGGGCAAACGCATCATCCATGACAACGGTCTCGCTCAGGGCCGGGGCAGATCCACCTGCAGGCCGGCCGCCTTCCATTCGGGGTAACCGGCAGCGAGCCGCTGCGCGGTCAGTCCGGCCTCGCGCAGCATCGCCACCGCATCGTTGGACAGCACGCAGTAGGGACCGCGGCAGTACGCGACAATGTGGACGGCACGCGGCAGTTCGTCCATCCGTGCACGCAGTTCCGTAACGGGAATGTTCAGCGCGCCGGGCAGGTGGCCCAGATCGAATTCCTCACGCGGCCGCACATCCAGCAGCACCACGCTGCCGCGTTGTTCCAGCAACTGCTCGACAGTCAGACCTTCCAGAGCATCGCGGCGCTGCAGGCTGTCGTGGATCACACCGTGCATCTCGCTGCGCTGGTGGTCGGCATAGTCGCGGAGCGCGGCCAGCAGGTTGCCCAGCGGACCCTCACCACTGCGGTAGAGGATGCGCTTGCCATCGCGTCGCGTCTGAACCAGGCCGGCACGGCGCAGCTGCTGCAGATGCTGGGAGGTATTGGCCACCGACAGTCCGGTCAGTTCGGCCAGGCGCTCCACTGCGCGCTCGCCCTGGGCGATGTGCTCCAGCAGGGCCAGGCGATGGGCGTGGCCGAGCGTGCGGGCGATCTCGGCCAAGGCCTCCAGCGGTGAGGGTGGCGGCTCGGTTGCGGTGTTCATGGCCGGCACGCTAGCATCGCTCTATCATTCAAGCAAATAATTGAAGGTATGCGATATGGCTGGCCTGGGGACATTCGTGATGGATGCGGTGGTAATCGGCGTGGGCGCGACCGCGGTGATGGATCTGTGGGCCCTGCTGCTGCGACGGTTGCTCGGCATTCCCTCGCTGGATTTTGCGATGGTAGGGCGCTGGCTGGGCCACCTGCCGCGAGGACGCTTCCGCCACGACGGTATCGGCCGCTCGGCAGCGGTCAGTGGTGAGCGCGCGCTGGGCTGGACGGCGCATTACGTGACCGGGGTGACCTTCGCCGCCTTGTTGCTTGCCGTGGTGGGAAACAGTTGGGTGCAGGCGCCGACACTGTGGCCGGCGCTGGCCTTCGGTCTCCTCAGCGTCGCCGCACCGTTCCTCATCCTGCAGCCGGGCATGGGCGCGGGCATTGCCGCTTCAAAGTCCCCGGCGCCGGGCAAGGCGCGCCTGCGCAGCCTGGTGACGCACAGCGTGTTCGGTGCGGGCATGTACTTTTCCGCGCTGCTGTTGGCCGCGGTCCGTGCAGGATGAGCGAGAATCCGTGGGGTCACCGGCAACAGGAACACCTCGACATGGAAGCGCCCAACCCCACCACTGATGGCATGCCGCTGCCGTGGGCGTGGCAGGAGGCGTTGGCCGATGCGCGCATCCAGCGGCAATCGATCGGTGTGTCGCGTGCGGATGTTGCCCGCGTGCATCGGCCGGGCCAGGCCGATGCCTTCCTGAAGTCGGAAGTGATCGACGCCTTCAGTGAGCTGGGCGATGAGATCGCGCGCCTGCGTTGGCTGCAGGCACAGGGACAACCGGCGCCAACGGTGATTGCCACTGCCGAAGAGGCGGGCCGGCGCTGGTTGCTGATGAGCGCGCTGCCTGGCCGCGACCTGGCCTCGTCGCCGGAACTCACGCCGCAGCAGCTGGTGGATCTGCTGGCCGACGCGCTGCGCGGGCTGCATGGGTTGCCGGTGACAGCCTGCCCGTTCGACCAGCGACTGGTCTCGCGCCTGCAGGCCGCGCAGGCCCGCGTCGAAGCGGGCCTGGTGGATGCCGATGATTTCGATGATGAGCGCCTGGGGCAGAGTCCGCAGCAGGTCTTCGCCGAACTGTGCAGCACCCGGCCCGACCATGAAGACCTGGTAGTCAGCCACGGAGACGCCTGCCTGCCGAACCTGATGGCGGTCGAGGGCCGCTTCAGTGGTTTCATCGACTGTGGCCGGCTGGGAGTGGCCGACCGCTACCAGGACCTTGCGCTGGCCGCGCGCAGCCTTGTCTACAATTTCGACAACACGCGTTGGGTAGCACCGCTGTTCAAGCGCTACGGCATGGTTGCCGACGAACGACAGTTGGCGTTCTACCGGTTGCTCGACGAGTTCTTCTGAGCCCGCGCATGGCTGGCGATGGCCGCGCAGATCAGGCCACCGACCACGCTCAGGTGCTCCAACGCGAAGAACAGGGCCAGTTGCTGTTCGGCGCCGTGCTTGCTCCAGAAGGTGTGTACGATCACGATGGTCAGCAGCATGAACACGCCCAGCGCGCCGCTGCCCAGCCAGAGCAGGCGATCGAGCAGCAGGCACAGTGCGCCGCCCAGCAGCACCACGGCGCTGGCGATGTTGAACAGCACAGGCGGTTGCAATCCGGCCGCCTGCATTTCGGCCACGCTGTTGTCCCACGCCAGCAGCTTGGCCAGGCCCGAGGACAGGAACACCACGGCCAGCAACAGCCGCGCGAGGAACCACAGCACGCGGCTGTCGAGCAGGGTAGTGATCATCCGTGGCATGCAGCTACTCCGGGTTGAGCTTGGGACGGGCCGCGCAGCATCGGGCCTCAACCGCAGTTGAGGTCAAGGCTGGCTGAACGGAGCCCGATGGTGGCCAGGTCGACATCTTTAAAGTGGACGAACGTTCGTTCACTATTTGTGGCATGAACCGAATCGACCGCAATGAGCAGCGCGTGACCCTGATCCTGCAGGCGGCCCTGCGGTGCTTCCTCGCCAAGGGGTTCCACCAGACCAGCATGCGTGACATCGCGCTGGCGGCTGGCGTCAGCCTGGGCAATCTCTACAACCACTTCCCGGGCAAGGAGGCGATCATCCTTGCGGTAGCGGTGGCCGAAAGCGAGGAGCTGGCCCCGATGCTGCAGCGCCTGGCGGGCGCCGACGGCGACCGGGCACAGGTGATGGCCTTCCTGCAGGACTTCCACGCGTTGTGCAGGCAGCCGGAATGGGCAACGCTTGCGGTGGAGGTGCTGGCCGAGAGTGCACGCAACCCTGCCGTGGCCGAGGCCTTCGCGGCCAACCGCAGGCAATTGCAGGCGACACTGGCCGAAGCCCTGCAGCAGATGGCACAGCGCGAACGTCGGCGTCCCGTACTGGCGCCGGCACTGCAGGCGCAGGTGCTGCTGGACGCCATCGAAAGCGACGCACTGCGTCGGGGGCTGGGCGAAGCCGAGGGCACCAATGAGGCATCGCTGGATCTTGGCCTGCTCGCGCTGCTGCTCGGGGCACGCGCATGAGCGTCGTGGACCGGCGGTTGCATGGCCTGGATCTGGCCCGCTACCTGGCACTGGCCGGCATGGTGCTGGTCAATTTCCGCCTGGCGATGGCCGTGCCAGCAGAAGGCACAGGATGGTTGGCAGGCTTCTTCCACCTTCTGGAAGGCAAGGCTTCGGCGACGTTCGTTACGCTGGCCGGGTTGGGCCTGGTGCTGGCCACGCAGCGGCAAGGGTGGTGGCCGGCCAGTGTGCAGACCTGGCGCCGCGCGGCGTTCCTGCTGGTGCTGGGCCTGCTCAACCTGACCCTGTTCCCGGCCGACATCCTGCACTACTACGCGGTGTATTTCGCGCTGGCGGTGCTGTGGCTGCGTGCCTCGCCACGCGTGCTGCTGGCCAGCATCGTCGCCATTGCCGCCTGTTCGTTCTGGGCGCTGCTGCATTGGGATTACAGCCAGGGATGGAACTGGCAGACGCTGGAATACGCCGGTCTGTGGCAATGGCCGGGCGCGGCCCGCAACCTGCTGTTCAATGGCTTCCACCCGTTGATGCCGTGGCTGTGCTTCTTCCTGCTGGGCATGCTGCTGGCGCGCCTTCAGTTGTCGCAGCCTCGGGTGCAGCATGCATTGCTGGTGCTGGGCCTGTTGCTGATCGCGGCTGGACATGGCGTGCAGCAGCTCGCACAGGGAACGCTCTGGCAGGCGTGGCTGGGAACGCAGCCGATGCCGCCGGGACCCGCCTACGTGCTTACTGGTGCGGGCGCGGCCTGCAGTGTCATCGCCGCCTGCCTGTGGCTGACGCGCGTGCGACCGGGCGACTGGCTGGAGCCGTTCACCGCGGCCGGGCGCATGACCTTGACCCTGTATGTGGGTCACATCCTGCTGGGCATGGGCACGCTGGAAAGCCTGGGCCTGCTTGATGGCAGTGCCTCGCTTGCGTCGGTGCTGCTGTGGGCGCTGCTGTTCCTGATGCTGGCGACCGGCGCGGCGTGGCTGTGGTCATGGCAGTTCGCGCGCGGTCCGCTGGAGGCGGTGATGCGCCGTATTGCAGGCTAGTGCTTTGGTCGTGCCGAGGTGATGTTGTGACGGACATGTCTGTGTCGTGGCGAGCGCATCTGCGATAGTGGCGGCAGGTAACACTTTCCGCTTGCATCCATGTCATTCGCTTCGGCGCAGCATCTCGGCGAAGTCCTGCAACAATCCTATGGCATCACCCCCACCGCCGTGGTGCCACGCCCGGTGGGCGCCGACGCCAATGCCAGCGTGTATCGCGTCGATGCGCGGCACGGGCAGTGGTGGTTGAAATGCCGCACCTACCAGGTCGACCCATCGGTGTGGGACAGCCTGCACTGGATGCGCGGCACGTTGGGTATCGATGAGATCGTCGCGCCGTGGCCGGCACTGACCGGTGGTGCGTCGGTACAGCGCTGGGGATTGCAGTTCACCCTGTTCCCTTACGTGGAAGGCCAGTCCGGGTTCGAGGCGGCGTTGAGCCGCACCCAGTGGAAACGACTGGGTGAGGTGCTGCGGCGCCTGCACGGCGCGCAGCTGCCAGCGGAACTGCAGCAGGCGCTGCCGATCGTCCGGCTGGAAACCGCGGCGCTGGAGACCGTCGGGCAGTGGTTGGCCGGCGAGGGCCTGGCGGCCGCGAAGGACGGGCTGGGCCGCGCATTCGTTTCGGTATGGGACCAGCAGCATGCGCGCATCACAGCGCTGCATGCACAGGCACGGGAACTGCACGCTGCATTGCAGGATGCCCCGATGGACCTGCACCTGTGCCACACCGACCTGCACGCTGGCAACCTGCTGATGGGCAATGACGGGGGCCTGCACCTGATCGACTGGGATGGCTTGTCGCTGGCGCCGCGCGAGCGTGACCTGATGTTCATCGGTGGTGCCGTGGGCGGACGTTGGGGCCGCGAGAATCCGCTCGATTTCGCAGCAGGCTATGGCAGCGACCTGGGGGATCCGCGCTGGATCACCTGGTACCGGCATTGGCGCATCCTGCAGGACCTGATCGAGTTCCAGCAGGTGCTGCTGGGCAGCGATGGGGAGGAGCGTTCGCCGCAGTTGCGCCGGCAGTCACTGCACTACCTGGGCGAGCAGTTCGCACCGGGCAATGTGTTCGATGCGGCGGAGCGGGTGTATCGGGCGTTGTAGATCCACGCCATGCGTGGATGGCATCTTCTACGATGAATCCTCGCGCTGCGCGATGCGTCGAGCATGGCTCGACTCTACAGGGTTCCCCGGTGTCTGCGCAGGGCGCGGATCTACTCGGCGGGCTTGGCCGCTGCCGAGGCCGCCGCGCTCGCGGCGCGACGCGACAACACGGCCTCGCGGTGGGCGATGTAGGCGTTGGCGGCGAGGATGATGCCGGCACCGATGATCGTCCAGCGATCCACGCTTTCGTTGAACAGCAGCCAGCCGAACAGCGTCACCAGCGGCAACTGCAGGAAGCTGATCGGCGTCAGCGCCGAGACTTCGCCCAGGCGCAGCGCACGTGTCCACAGCAGTTGGCCGATGGTGCCGAGCACGCCGGTGGCCAGCAGCCACAGCCATGCGGTGCCGGTGGGCCAGACCCATACGAACACTGCCGGCACCAACGACAATGGCACCCAGAACACGTAGGTGTAGAGCACGACGGTATCGGCACTGTCGATGCGGGTGAGCTGCTTGATCTGGATCGCCACCAGCGAACTCAGCACGGCCGCACCCACGGCCACCAGGCTGCCGGCGGTGAAGCCGGCGGTGCCGGGGCGCACGATCACCAGCACGCCGATGAAGCCCACCACCACCGCCGCCCAGCGGCGCACGCGCACGGTCTCGCCCAGCCACAGCACGGCGGCAATGGTGACGAACAGCGGCGTGGAGTAGGAGAGCGACACCGCCTGCGCCAACGGCAGGTGGCCCAGGGCCCAGAACGCGCACAGCATCGATCCCAGGCCGATCGCACTACGTACGAAATAGCGTGGCAGCTGTTGGGTCTTCAGCGGCGCGTGGCCTGGCCGCAGCAGCATCGGCAGCAACGCCAGCAGGCCGAAGGCGTTGCGGAAGAACGCCACTTCCTGGGTTGGCACGTAGCGCGTGGCATAGCGGATCGCCACCGCCATCAGGCCGAATGCCATCGTGCTGCCGAGCATCAGCAGCGCCGCCCGCATCGGGGTGGCGCTGGGGGAGAGGGCGGGGGTGTTCACCACTGTGCGCCGAGCAGGCGGGGCTCCGGTTCGATCGGCACGCCGAACTTCTCCAGCACGGAAGCAGAGATGCGTCGCGCCAGCGCCAGCAGTTCAGCGCCGGTGGCGTTGCCGTGGTTGACCAGTACCAGTGCATGGCTGGGGGCCACGCCGGCATCGCCGTCGCGGAAACCCTTCCAGCCGCAGGACTCGATCATCCAGGCCGCGGAGACCTTGCGCTTGTCGTCCTGCTCGGCCAGGAACACGGGCAGGTCGGGGAAGTGCTGCAGCAGCACGTCGACCTGTTCCAGCGGCAGCACCGGGTTCTTGAAGAAGCTGCCGGCGTTGCCGAGCACATCCGGATCAGGCAACTTGCGGCGGCGGATCGCGATCACGGCATTGGCCACGTCGACCGCACTGGGCAGCTCCACACCCTGTGCCTGCAGTTCGTCGCGGATGCCGGCGTAGTCCATGCGCAGGTCATGCAGCAGTGGCAGCTTCAGTTCGATGGCGGTGATCAGGTAGCGATCGGGCTGTTGCTTGAACACGCTGTCGCGGTAGGCGAAACCACATTGTTCGTTGTCCAGCCGTACCCAGGCCTGTTCGTGGCAGTCCCAGGCTTCAACGGCCTGGATGAATTCACCGACCTGCGCGCCGTAGGCGCCGATGTTCTGGATCGGCGCGGCACCGGCGGTGCCGGGAATCAGGGCGAGGTTTTCCAGGCCGGACAGGCCTTCCTGCAACGACCACATCACCAGGCCGTGCCACGGCACACCGGCACCGGCGCGGATCACCGCGTGGTCGGCGCGATGCTCGAGGAAGCTGATGTCACGGTTGCCGAACACCAGCACGGTGCCCGGCAGATCCTCGGCGATCAGCACGTTGCTGCCGGCACCCAGCACCAGCAGCGGGCCGCTGGCCACCTCGGGCAGTGCCAATACCTCCGGCAGCAGCGCGGGATCGTGCAGTTCCAGCAGCTGAGCGGCGCTGGCCTGCACATGGAAAGTGTTCAGGGCCTGCAGCGGCGCATTGCGGGTGAGCGTCCAGCGCAGCGGGGCGTTGCCGTCGACGGTATCCATGGGCGCGCTCACAGCGGCGCCACCGCGCCGCGGCTCGGCGCTTCGCGACGGCGACGGATCGCCTCCACGCATTCGGAAACCAGCGCCGGGCCACGGAAGATCAGGCCGCTGTAGCACTGCACCAGTGCCGCGCCTGCAGCCATCTTGGCCACGGCATCGGCGCCGGACAGGATGCCGCCGACGCCGATCAGCGGCACCGATTCGGGCAGGCGCGAGCGCAGGCGGCGCAGTACCAGGGTGGACTGCTCCAGCACCGGCGCGCCGGACAGGCCACCGGCCTCGTTGGCCAGCGGGTCGCCAGCCACCTTGCTGTGGTCGATGGTGGTGTTGGTGGCGATCACGCCGTCCACCTGCAGTTCGCCCAGTACGCGGGCGGCGGCATCGATGTCGCGCTCGCTGAGGTCGGGTGCCACCTTGACCAGCATCGGCACGCGGCGACCGTGGCGGGCCACGAGATCTTCCTGGCGGTCGCGCAGCTGGCTGACCAGCTGGCGCAGCGCGGTTTCTTCCTGCAGTTCACGCAGGCCGGCGGTGTTGGGCGAGGAAATGTTGACAGTGATGTAGTCGGCCAGCGGGTACACCTTGTCCAGGCAGGCGATGTAATCGTCCACGGCCTGTTCGTTCGGGGTGTCCTTGTTCTTGCCGATGTTGATGCCGAGCAGGCCGCGGCGGTTGCGCGCGCGCTCGACGTTGCGCACCAGCGCGTCCACGCCCGCATTGTTGAAGCCCATGCGGTTGATGATCGCGTTGTGTTCCGGCAGGCGGAACAGGCGCGGCTGCGGATTGCCGGCCTGCGGGCGCGGGGTGATGGTGCCGATTTCGACGAAGCCGAAACCCAGCGCGAACAGCGCATCGATGTGCTCGCCATTCTTGTCCAGGCCGGCGGCCAGGCCGACCGGATTGGGGAAGGTCAGCCCGAACACCGTGCTGGGCATCGGCGCGATGCGTGCGGCCAGCAGCGGCGTGGTGCCGGTGCGATAGGCCAGGTCCAGTGCGGACAGGCCGAGGCCGTGGGCGCGCTCGGCGTCGAGCGAGAACAGGAAGGGGCGGGCAAGCGAATACATGCGTCGGTTCAGTCCAGCGTGCCGAGGAAGGCTCGGGTTCGATATTCAAAAGCAACCTGGCCGTCGACCGCGTGGGTGGCGAACAGGTCCTGCAGAGCGTCGATCATCGGCGCGTGGCGCGGATGACCGGCTTGCGGGGCATAGGAGGAGGACAGCAGGCGCCCGCGCAGGGCATCGAAGTCCAGATGCTGTACGTTCGGCAGCTCTACCAAGCCGCGCAGGCCGGGGCCGAACCAGGCCTGCATGGTGGCATCGTCCTGGTAGCGCTCGGCCACGGCGGAGTAGTCGGTGCCGTAATCCAGCAGCAGCTGTTCGTAGCCGACCAGGAACGGACTGGCATCGAGCAGGCGCGAATTCCAGTAGATCAGTGCCAGGCCACCCGGGCGCAGGATGCGCTGCCACTCGGCGCGCACCGCCACGGTGTCGAACCAGTGGAAGGCCTGCGCGGCACTGACCAGATCGATGCTGGCGTCGTCCAGGCCGGTGGCCTCGGCGCGGCCGTCCACCGCACGGAACTGCGGGTACTGCGGTGCCAGCCATTCCTCGGCCGCGCCCCGCATGGCGGCGTTGGGTTCAACCGCGACTACCGGATGGCCGCTGGCCAGGAACAGGCGACTGGAAATACCGGTCCCGGCGCCGATGTCGGCGACCAGCGCCTCGCGGCTGACGCCCATCGGGCCGTGCAGCCATTCCAGCAGTGCGGGTGGGTAATCGGGCCGGTAGCGGACGTAATCGGCGACGCGGCTGCTGAAGCGTTCAGTGCTGTCGGAGGTGGTCATGGCAGTCAGTTCGACATCGCAGCGAGCCAGGCCAGGCCGCCGAAGAACAGGATGAAGACCAGGATGGCGGCGATCACGGCGCCGACCATCACCCAGCCCAGTACCAGACCGGTGACGGCCAGGCCATCGCCTTCCAGTTCATGCGGGCGGCGGCGGATCTCGGCGCGGGCCATGTGGCCGGTGATGATGGCCACGATGCTGGCCACGAAGGGCAGGACGGTCCAGCTGGCGATGCCCATGACCAGGCTGACCACGGCCAGGGCGCTTGTCTGTCGGGGTGCCACGCTCATCGGGGTCCTCCTTGGCAGTGTGCACATGATAGTGCCTCTGCCCGGGCAATCCCATGCCCGGCGGATACGATGGCAGGCGTCGACCTTGGTAGACGAACGGCATTTCAGCCGGGTAGGCGTCGACCTTGGTCGACGAAAGGCATGCCAACCAAGGTTGGCAGCTACCGGAGTGCCGGTGTCAGCCCATCAACACCTGACCGCCATCCACGTTGAGCACATGGCCGGTGATCCAGCGCGCCAGCGGCGAGCACAGGAACAGGGCGGCATCGGCGATCTCATGCGGGTGGCCGAAGCGACCGAACGGAATCTTCGCCAGCGTACCGTGGTACAGGGCGGGATCTTCGGTGCGGCGGCGGTCCCAGAGGCCGTCATCGAACTCGATCGAGCCCGGTGCGATTGCGTTGACGCGGATCCGGTCCTTGGCCAACGCGAGGGCCTGCGAGGTGGTGTAGTGCGAAAGCGCGGCCTTGGCGGCGGCGTAGGGTGCGCCACCGGGGCGCGGCTGCTGCGCGGCGATCGAAGAGAGATTGAGAATGCAGGCGTCACTGGACGCGCGCAGCCAGGGCAGGGCCAGGCGCGATGCACGCACGGCCGCCATCAAGTCGACCTGCAGGCTGGCGGCCCAGCCGTCCTCGTCATCGGCCATGCCGTAGCCGGTGGCGTTGTTGACCAGCACATCGATGCCGCCGAGCGCGTCGGCGGCGGCCTGCAGCCACGCCTGGATCTGGCCGGGATCGGCCAGGTCGGCGGAAAACGTGTGCAGTTCGAAGCCCTGCGCCCGTGCATCGGCGCGCAGGCCATCCAGGCCCACCTGGCCGCGCGCGCAGACCGAGACCTGCGCACCGGCGCCGGCAAACGCCAGTGCCATTTCACGGCCAATACCCTTGCTGCCGCCGGCGATCAACACGCGGCGGCCGGTGAAATCGAGGGTCGGCGCCCCTGCGGGCGGCCGACCCTTTTCTGGGATCAGATCCCCGGAGGGGCTCTGACCCATGGACGTGGCCGGATCCGTTGCCATCACAGGTCGAACTTGATGCCCTGGGCCAGCGGCAGCGAATCCGAGTAGTTGATGGTGTTGGTCTGGCGACGCATGTAGACCTTCCACGCATCCGAGCCGGACTCGCGGCCACCGCCGGTGTCCTTCTCGCCACCGAAGGCACCACCGATCTCAGCACCGGACGTGCCGATGTTGATGTTGGCGATGCCGCAGTCGCTGCCGGCCGCCGACAGGAACTTCTCGGCGGTCTTCAGGTTCTGGGTGAAGATCGAGGACGACAGGCCCTGCGGCACGCCGTTCTGCATGTCGATGGCTTCGTCGATGCTGTCGTACGGCATCACGTACAGGATCGGCGCGAAGGTCTCATGCTGGACCACGGCGTCGCTGTTCTTCAGGCCCGAGACGATCGCCGGCAGCACGAAGTTGCCTGCGCGGTCGATGCGGGTGCCGCCGGTTTCGATGGTGCCGCCGGCGGCCTTGGCCTGGGCGATGGCATCGAGGAACTGCTGCACGGCGCCATCGCTGTTCAGCGGGCCCATCAGGTTGGCGGCATCAGTCGGGTCGCCGATCTTGCCTTCGACCTGCTTGTAGGCCTTGACCAGCGTGGCCAGCACGTCGGCATAGATCGAGCTGTGCACGATCAGGCGGCGGGTGGTGGTGCAGCGCTGGCCGGCGGTGCCGACGGCGCCGAACACGATGCCCGGCACGGCCAGCTTCAGGTCGGCGGTTTCGTCCAGGATGATGGCGTTGTTGCCACCCAGCTCCAGCAGGCAGCGGCCGAGGCGGCGCGCGACCTTCTCGTTGACGGTGCGGCCGACCTGGGTCGAGCCGGTGAAGCTGATCAGCGGCACGCGACGGTCATCGACCAACTTCTCCGACAGCGCGGTGCCGGCATCGTTGATCAGGAAGAAGATGTCCGGGAAGCCGGCTTCGCGCAGGGCGTCGTTGCAGATCTTCAGCGAGGCGATGGCGGTCAGCGGCGTCTTGTTGGACGGCTTCCAGATGCACACGTCGCCACAGATGGCGGCCAGGAACGAATTCCAGCTCCACACCGCGACCGGGAAGTTGAAGGCCGAGATGATGCCGACCAGGCCCAGCGGGTGGTACTGCTCATACATGCGGTGGCCGGGGCGCTCGGAATGCATGGTGTAGCCGTACAGCATGCGGCTCTGGCCGACGGCGAAATCGGCGATGTCGATCATCTCCTGCACTTCGCCATCGCCTTCCGGCTTGCTCTTGCCCATTTCCAGCGCAACCAGCGAGCCCAGGGCGTCCTTGTGCTTGCGCAGCGCTTCACCGCACAGGCGCACGGCTTCACCGCGGCGCGGGGCCGGCGTGGTGCGCCAGACCTTGAAGGCTTCCTGGGCGCGGGCGACGACGGTCTCGTACTCGGCCTCGGTGGTCGCGCGGACCTGTGCGATCGGCTCACCAGTGGTCGGGTTGACCGGGGTGATCAGCTCACCAGCGGTCGTGCTCGACCACTCCCCGTTGCCCAGGTACGTGCCAGCGTTGATCGCGTCCAGGCCAAGGGACTTGAGCAGCTCGGAAGACATGCAGACTCCTGTGTTTCGTTACGTTGTTTGGCGCCATCGCGGGCAGGTGGGGGACGCGATGAACAGAACCGCCGATGGTAGCAGAGGGAGGTCGCTGGGCTTTGGTGCGGTGCGGGGTGGAGTGGGACGTCAAAGAACCGACGTTGAGCCCGTTGGGAAGGTTCAAGCTTGACGTGAAATGACCCATTTTGATGCAGATTGACACATTTAAAATTCGTAATAGTTGCAATGACTTACATGCCGATAAGGTCGTACGGTCAGGTGTCTGCCCTGTCGAAATTCCTATCTTTTGGTCCAGACATCATTCACAATTCAGTCACGCCTGATTGACAAACCTTTGACAATCACGTGCTGGCTGGGGAGTCCATGCGCGTGAAGACGAACAATTCAGCGTTCGGTCGAGTCGTGAATGGAGAAGTGCTTTGCTACATGGATCAGTAGAAGACCTCCCCGCAGCGCGGGCCCGGGCAGGCCGCCGCCGCGTCGAAGCCCGGGCGGCCCTTGAGTTGGGGTTGCGCCTGGGCGATCTGTTGCTGCTGCCGGGCATGGCGGTGCTCTCCCACATCGTGTTGTATGGCGCGGCTGCGCCGGATTCTTCCCAGCGAATCGTGTTTGGCGCGGTGATTCTCAGCGCCATCGTCTGCTTCTCCGTTGCGCCGCTGTATCGGAACTGGCGGATGCGTGGGTTGCTTGCCGATCTCTGGCTGCTGCTGTTGGCGTGGTCTGCCACCTTCGCGTTGTTCTCGCTCTACGTCGTCCTGGTCGGACTTGCCGATGCGGTCCCCTCTACCTGGCTGATTGGCTGGTATGCCTTTGGCCTGGGCTCAATGGCTGCATTGCGCGTATTGCTGAGGGTGCAGTTGCACCGCCTGCGCTCGCGCGGGATGGACCATGAGCGGATCCTGCTGGTCGGACTGCGGGCCCCTGCTTTGAGGTTGCATCGCCTGCTGCGTGGAAAGCCAGAGCTTGGCAAGGACGTCATCGGCTATTTCGCCAGTGCGGGCGATATCGCCACCCGTCGCGGTGGGGACGCGCCGTGCCGGCTGGGGCGGCTGGAAGACGTTCCGCAGTACATGGATCAGCACCGCGGCGAATTCGACCAGGTCTGGGTGTCGATGCCGATGGGGCACGCGGCCGCGATCAAGGACATGCTCAAGCAGATCGAGCGATTTCCGGTGCCGGTGCGCCTGATTCCCGATACCACGGGTTTGGGGGCGCTTAATCCGGGCGTGCACCAGGTGGGTGATGTGCCGATGATCGGCGTACGTCAAGGCTTGGTGGATCATCGATTCCGCGTGTTCAAGCGGGTCGAGGACATTGTCGTCGCGGGTGCAGCGGTGATCCTGCTGGCGCCGTTGTTTGCCGTGCTGGCCATTGGCGTGAAGCTGAGTTCGCCGGGGCCGGTGCTTTTCCGGCAGAAGCGTCACGGACTGGGCGGCAAGGAATTCTGGATGCTCAAGTTCCGCTCCATGCGTGTGCATGCAGAGGGCGCGGGGCAGATCACCCAGGCAACGCGCGGTGATCCGCGCGTGACGCGGTTTGGCGCCTTCCTGCGCCGCAGCAGCCTGGACGAGCTGCCGCAGTTCTTCAATGTACTGGGTGGGAACATGTCCGTGGTGGGGCCGCGACCGCACGCGATCCAGCACAACAACCACTACGAGCGGGTGATCGAGCGCTACATGCACCGCCACTACGTCAAGCCGGGAATCACAGGCTGGGCGCAGGTGCACGGATTGCGTGGCGAGACCCCGGAGCTGCGCTCGATGAAGAAGCGCGTGCAGTACGACATCGACTACATCCGACGCTGGAGCCCGACGCTGGACGTGCGGATCATTGCGCTGACAGCATTGAAGGTGCTGGGTCAGAAATCGGCGTACTAGGGTGATCGATTTCTGGAACTGCGACGTAATTCCATGAATCTGTTGGCGATTTCATCGCCTGTAGTGTGCTTGTAAGGTATGCTGTGCGGCTGCCGCCGGCCCCGGATGTTCTGGTCGCGTGCGCTGCAAGGAATGCCACAGGATCCAGGTCAGTGTTCAAGAACGTTCTTTTTGTATGTGTCGGCAACATCTGCCGCAGTCCCTCCGCAGAAGTGATGCTGCGCCAGGCAGTCGAGGGCAAGGGGATCCAGGTGTCCTCCGCTGGTCTCGGTGCGTTGGTTGGGCATGGCATTGATGCCACGGCGCAGGAGTTGCTGGTGGAGCAGGGCATGGATGGCCTGGCCCATCGCGCGCGCCAGATCGATGACGCCATCCTGGGAGCCGCTGATCTGGTGCTGACCATGGAGCGCAAGCACGTGCGTCGCATCGCCGAGATCGCGCCGCAGGCATCTGGAAAAACCTTCCTGCTGGGCAAGTGGCAGCAGGATCGGGAGATTCCCGATCCATACCGTCAGCAACGCCCGGCGTTCGAGCACGTCTACAAGTTGATGGCCGAGGGTGTGGAGAGCTGGGCGCGTCACCTTTGATTGCTGCCTGCACCTGTATGTGTCGCCGTCCGGCAAATCGCATAACTGAATAGAAAGAATGAAAACCAATTCCCGCACCACCCAGGAAGACGGAAGCGACGAGCTCGATCTGCGACAGCTTCTGGGAACACTTCTCGATCATCGCTGGTGGATTCTGGCAAGCACGCTGCTGTTCTTTGCGGTGGCCGCAGCCTACGCCCTGCTTGCTGCTCCGATCTATCGGGCTGACGCGGTGATCCAGGTGGAATCGAAGATGCCGTCGATTCCAGGTTTGACCGATCTGAGCAAATCCCTGGGACTCGGATCCGGATCCGGCGAGGCCACTACTGAAATCGCCTTGATCAAGTCACGGGCGGTTGTCGGCAGTGCCGTCGATGCGCTGAAGCTGGATATCGAGATTGCTCCGAAGCGTTTTCCGTTGATTGGTGGATTTCTCGCACGTCGCGCAGAGGCGGTCGATCCTGCTGGCCTGGCGTCGCCGATTCTTGGGCTGAGCCGTTATGGTTGGGGTGGGGATACTCTTCAGATTCACCGTCTTGACGTGCCACGCGGACTGGTTGAAGAAGCGCTGACGCTGGTCGCCGGCGAAAAAGGTGCGTTCGAGCTGCTGGGCCCAGACGGTGAGAAGATCCTTGGCGGTCAGCTGGGACAGCCTGCAAAAGCAAGGGGAGTGACTCTGGAGGTCGCCGCACTGCGCGCTAACCCGGGAATGCGTTTCACGGTGATCAAGCGGCGCCAGCTGGCCGTCATCAATGAGTTGCAGGAGCGAATCGGTGTTGCCGAGATCGGCAAGGATTCGGGCATCCTGGGCCTCTTCTACGAGAATCGCGACCCTGTGGCGGCGGAGACATTCCTGCATCAGGTTGCGCTAGCCTATGTTCGCCAGAACGTAGAGCGGAATTCTGCCGAGGCATCGGCCCAGCTGAGCTTCGTGAAGGAGCAATTGCCCGGTATCCGGATGCAGGTGGAAACTTCGCAGAAAGCGTTGAGCGAGTTCCAGATGCGCGAGAACTCGGTGGACCTCTCTCTGCAGACGAAGGGTCTTCTTGATCAGGGGGTGGCCGTTGAGACCAGTATCCAGCAGTTGCGGCTGCAGCAGGCAGAGATGGATCGCAAGTTTACCCGTGACCATCCGGCCTATCAGGCGCTGATGCGTCAGATCGGTGACCTTGAGGCCAGGAAGAACGGCTTCCAAGGTGAAGTGAAACAGCTTCCCAAGGCACAGCAGGAGCTGTTGCGACTGACCCGAGATCTTACGGTTGCAAACGAGATGTACACCGTCATGTTGAGCCAGGCCCAGCAACTGGATGTGGCGCGGGCGGGCACGGTTGGCAATGTACGCATCGTAGATGCTGCACGTGTTGATGACAGCACGCCCGTCAAGCCGAAGAGGCAGGTAATCGCGTTGATCGGCGCATGCGCTGGTTTCCTGCTGGCTGTGCTTGCGATTCTGTTGCGCCAGATGATTAACCGTGGCATCGAGGATCCAGGCCTGATCGAGGAACTGGGCATCCCGGTGTACGCCTCTATCCCAGCGAGCGAGAACCAGGCCAAGGACTCTGTCCGTGGCAAGTTCAGGCAGGATGGCAATCTGCACCTACTGGCCGTAAAGGATCCTGCGGATCTGGCCATCGAAGCGCTGCGCAGCCTGCGGACGAGTCTCCACTTCGCGCGATTGGAAGCCAAGAACAACATCGTACTGATCTCAGGCGCGAGCCCGAATGCCGGCAAGACGTTCGTTTCTACGAACTTGGCCACGGTCGTTGCCCAGTCCGGTCAGCGCGTACTGATTATCGATGCCGACATGCGCAAGGGCACCATGCACAGGGCCTTCGGCGTCACTCAGACGCCAGGCCTGTCCGAGGTAATCGTCGGTGCGGCACAGATCAGCGATGCCATCCGCTCCTTTGGTCCTGTCGATGGTCTGGATTTCATCGCCCGCGGTGAGGTCCCACCCAATCCGTCCGAGTTGCTGATGCATCCGAACATGACGCGACTGCTGGAGGAAGTCTCCTCCCGCTATGACCTGGTCATCGTGGATACGCCGCCGATCCTGGCTGTCACCGACGCAGCCATCCTCGCCGCCCAGGCGGGAACGTCGCTGCTGGTGGCCCGATTTGGTCTGAACCAGCAGAAGGAAATCGCACTGGCCAGGAAGCGGTTCGAGCAGAACGGCGCGGTCATCCGTGGTGCGATCTTCAATGCGGTACAGAAGCGCGCAACCGGCTACTACAGCTACGGTTACTACGAGTACAAGTCGACCGAGTA
This sequence comes from Stenotrophomonas sp. GD03794, assembly GCF_029842145.1. NCBI lineage: Bacteria > Pseudomonadati > Pseudomonadota > Gammaproteobacteria > Lysobacterales > Lysobacteraceae > Stenotrophomonas > Stenotrophomonas sp. GD03794. The sequence goes on along the minus strand of NZ_JAOCFV010000003.1, from coordinate 112,174 downwards.
ACTGCCGGACCGGCAGGTGCCTGGACGCGCCTTGAGCCCATGATCTGCAATTGGCAGGAGGGCATAACCGAACACGCCCCGAACGATCTATCCATGAAGCTTGGTCACAATCTGAAGTGGACATCACTGGCGCAGATCTCCAAGCTCTGCGCACAGTTCGTTGTCGTCTTCATGCTCGCGCGGCTGCTTGAGCCGAGCGAGTACGGCGTTGTGGCCATGGCAACCGTGGTGGTCAATTTCTCGCTGATGTTCCGTGACATGGGGCTGGGCGCGGCGATCATCCAGAAGCAGGATCTTGGCCGCGGCGACATCGACGCTGCGTTCCGCGTCTCGCTCGTTGCCGGTAGTCTGGTGTGCCTGCTGGTGCTGCTCGCAGCCGTTCCGCTCGCTACGTATTTCTCTGCCCCAGGGCTGGCGCCATTGCTGGCGGTGCTGTCACTGAGCTTTCCCATTGCGGGCTGTGGAATCGTCCACCAGGCCTTGCTCGAGCGAGCAGGGCATTTCCGCAGGATTGCCCGCATCGAAGGAAGCAGCAACCTAGTGGGTGGGGCGCTCGGATTGGTGTCCGCGCTGGAGGGTGCAGGTGCCTGGAGTCTCGTTGTCCAGCTCGCGTTCGTTTCGATTGCAACCAGTGTCCAGCTTTGGCTTGCCTCGGAATGGCGGCCGACTGCCTCGCGCGGGCTCGGGTACCGCGGGTTGGCAGCGTTCGGCTCGGGCGTGCTCGGCTTCAATCTGGTCAACTACTTGTCGCGCAATCTGGACAGCATCCTTGTCGGGCGCTTCTATTCCTCGACCGTGCTGGGAAACTACTCGCTGGCCTATAGGCTGATGCTTTTCCCGTTGCAGAGCATCACGCTGGTGGTCTCGCGATCGCTTCTTCCGGTCCTTTCGCGTCTCCAGTCAGATCGCAGGGGCAGGGTTGAGGTCTATCAGATCGCGGTAGGCGGAATCACTCTGGTCGTCGCTCCCATGATGGTCGGGTTGTACGTACTACGCGAGCCGTTCATCAGGCTGGCTTTTGGCGAAGGCTGGGATCTGGCGGTGCAGCTGCTTGCCTGGTTCGCTCCCACCGCCCTGCTGCAGTCGGTCATGAGCGTCACAGGTGTGGTTCTGATGGCCGCGCGTCGCACCAGGACACTGCTTCACCTTGGAGTGATCGGCGCAATGCTGCAGGTAGGCGCCTTCGCGTTGGGCATCACGCACGGCGTCGTGGTGATGGCCGCACTGTATCTGCTGGCCAACCTGCTCAACTTCATTCCCGTCATGCTGGTCTGCGCGCGGGTGCTGGGGGCCCGCCCGTCTGAGGTGACTCAGCCGATGATCCCACCACTCATTGCGGCGCTGATCATGGGAGGCACGCTCGAACTGTACATGCGGTACGGAGATTTCGCGCAGGACGCGGTCTCGCTGACACTCGCCATCATGGCATCGGCAGCATGGTACGTAGTTCTGGCGCTTGCATTCTCCCGGGAGTGGCGGCGACGGGCGCTCTCCGCATTGAGTGTCTTCAGGCGCGCCACGAAGGCGGCCTAGCGGGCAGCATGTTGCTGCCGATGCGATCTCACTACATGGACGTTCCTGGACCACACTCATGAAGATTGTCTGCGTACACCAGAGTGCCGAGTTGTACGGCTCTGACCGGAGCTTCCTGGCCGCCGTCGAGGCGATTGTCCAACACGCGCCGACGCCTGCGGAGGTTGAAGTCATTCTTCCCGAGCATGGGCCGTTGGCGGCTCGTATTTCAGAGGCCGGTGGCTCGGTGCACTTCGAATCCGAAGGTTACCTGAGAAGAAGCCTGCTGCGCAGGCCTTTCTCGTTCGCTGCGGGGCTGCTGGCTGCCACACGGCGCCTTCTGCATCGCTTCCGTGGCGCCGATGTGATCTATGTGAACACTCTGGTCTGTGCGTCTGCCCTGCTGGCATGCGCGCTGTCCACGCGCCGCGCACGCCGCATTCTGCATGTCCGGGAAATCCCCGGGCGCAAGGAGCTTGCCTTCTTTCGCGTGTTGATCAGGCTGTCTGGTGTGGAGGTCGTGTACAACTCGCAGGCAACCCGGCTCGCCATTGGCCTGCCCGGCACTGTCGTCTACAACGGCGTTCCTGGTCCTGCGGCATGCATGCAGGAGCTTGGCGGGAATGATGGGGTGCGGTTGCTGATGATCGGCCGCATCAATGCCTGGAAGGGACAGAAGTTCCTTCTCGAGGCCTTGCTGCGCAGTCAGAGGCGCATCCGGCTGAGAATCGTCGGGTCGGCGATCGATGCGCAGGTACACCTGGTGGAAGAGCTCCATCACATCGCCCGTTCGCTGCCGGATGGCGTGACCTGCGAGTTCTTCGGCTTCTGCGAGGACCCCTCGGAGCACTATCGCTGGTGCCATTACGTGGTCGTTCCCTCCACCAGTCCCGAGCCTTTCGGGCGGGTGGCAATCGAGGGGTTCTCGTATGGTAAGCCGGTGATTGCGGCCGCGCATGGGGGCCTGACTGAAATTGTGCAGCATGGACAGGATGGATTCCTGTTCGAACCTGCCAGTCAGGTCGCGCTTGCACAAACGATCGAGGGCCTTCCCCATGCCCTTTCACCTGGCCACCTGGCACTGGGCAGGCGTGCCTTCGACGCGTTCTCCTCGCGCTTCTCGGTGGAGAACTACGCAGAGCGGATTTCACGATTGGTGTTTGCTTCATCTGGACCTACGACATGATTGACTCCCAACCAGGGCATTGCAACGGAACCGCCGCAGCTACCGTTCGGACAGCGGTCCGTCACTCCGCATCTGGCATGGCGGCATTCGCATGATCTTCCTGTTGGCATGTATCGGCGCGTTGCTGATCATCCTCTACTTCCGAAAAGCCGTGCTCCTGATGCCGGCCTGGATGATGCTCACGCCCAAGGCGCTGCTGCTGGTCGATGTGCCCGGCATTCCGGTGCTCAGTCTCTATCGCTTTCTGATGGCGATGGTAATGGTCATGTATCTGATGACGCTGGCGCTTGCGCGCAAGGGCTCGGTCAGGAAGGGGCCATTCTTCACTGGTTTGATGTTGTTCCTGGGCATGGCGGCCGTTTCGGTCTTGATGAACATAGGCAGCGCCTCCGCCGGGCTGCTTACCTGGATTGCGCTGTGCCTGGAAGTGGGTGTTCCGGTCCTGGCCTTCAGTCACTTTGCCGGCGGATTGGGCCTGGCAGAGGCCAAGCGCCTGCTCAGGATCTACGTGATGTTCTTCAGTCTGCTGGCGGTGTATGCCATCGCGGCCTATCTGGTGAACTGGAATCCCTATATCGACTTCATCAATTCGACGACCCAGACCGGCCGCGTGATGGCGAGAACGTATGCCGACACGCTGCGGGGCATGCGCGCGCAGGGAACCACATCGCATCCGATCACCTACGGCGCGCTGGTCGCGATCATGCTTCTGACGTACTACGTCGCCCGGCTCTGCGGTCAGGTGCGGATGCGCGACATGCTGGCAATGGCTGCTGTCTCGGGGTGCATCATCATTTCGATGCTTTTCACCAACTCACGCAGCCCACTGATGCTTTACTTCTTTGCCCTGCTGGTGTTCGGCGTATCGGTAGGCATCGTCAGGTCGCTGAAGTACTCGCTGCTGGGCGGCATGGCGTTTGTGATCGCGTTGGCAACGTCGAATGTGTTCCTCGAGAAAGTTCTTTCCGTGGTCAACATCTTCGATGCCTCGGTAGGTACCGAGCAGAACGGTTCTGACCTCGCCATGCGGGCAGGGCAGTTCGCCGTCTCGCTCTCCTACTTCTGGCAGTCCCCCATCTGGGGCTTGGGTCTGGACGCGACTCGCGAACTGGTGGCCGGCGGCGCAGCGGCCGATCTCTACGATGCCGAAAGCGTTGTTTTCAAGCTATTGATTGACCAGGGTGTACTTGGGTTCATTGGCTACATTGCGCTGTTCGTTCTTGTCCATCGTGGCGTGGGTAGCCAGCTCCCGACCGTCAAGTCCAGGAGAATGTTCACAGGCCTGGTTCTTGGGTATGTGCTCTTTACGCTTGCGACGGGCGTGATGGATACCCTGCAGCTCTTCCTCCTGCTCGCACTGTTCATTGCTGCTTATGGTCGAGCAATGGGGGGCTCAAGTCCATCTCCTGCCATAGTAGGAGCTCCTGAGTCGCGAGCAGGGGGCGATGTACTTCGGAGTGCCCGGGAATGATTCGTTTGTCTGAGTTCAAAGGTGTAGCGCTGTGAACAAGAAAGTTCTGAGAATTCTGGGAATAAGAGGTGTTCCCGCCGCGCACGGTGGCTTTGAAACCTTCGCCGAGTACCTTGCTCTTCACCTTGTGTCCCGGGGATGGCAAGTGATTGTCTACTGCCAAGAGGACGGCAAGGGTGACAGGTGGGAGGACGAATGGAATGGAGTCAGACGGATTCACATTCCCGTGGCAGTTCCGGGCGCCGCAGGCACAATCCTGTTTGACTGGAAGTCGAATTGTGATGCTTCCGTTGCTGGCGATCTTTGCCTGACCTTGGGCTACAACACTGCAATCTTCTCAGGTCTTCTACGGGCGAGGGATGTCACCAATGTCATCAATATGGATGGCATTGAATGGGCACGTGCGAAATGGGGACCCGTCGCCAAGCTTTGGTTCTGGATCAATGAACGTCTTGGTTGCTGGCTGGGCGATCATCTTGTTGCAGATCATCCCCGCATCAAGGACCACCTGGCGACGCGGGTGAGGCGTGCAAAGATTACAACCATCGCGTATGGCGCTGAGTGTGTGAAGTCGGCTGATTGCTCCCTGGTTGAGCGATATGGGCTGACGCCTCGCCAGTACCTTACCGTCATTGCGCGGCCGGAGCCCGAGAACTCCTTGCTGGAGATTGTGCAAGGCTTCTCGGCTCGCCCTCGCAGCCAGAAGCTAGCGATTCTGGGGAGGTATGAGCGTAGCAATGCGTATCATCGGAAAGTAATCGAGGCGGCGAGTGATGATGTTGTCTTCCTTGGGCCGATCTATGACAAGGCTGCGGTGAAGGCGCTTCGATTGCACAGCCTTGCATACGTACATGGCCATCAGGTGGGGGGGACCAATCCTTCGCTTGTCGAAGCTCTTGGCGCTGCCAATCCAGTCATCGCGCATGACAATCCGTTCAACAGGTGGGTGGCAGGGGATTCGGCACGCTACTTCACAGACGCCGATTCGTTTGCCTCTTTGATGGACGGATTCGGGGCGCGCGAAGGCGAGCTGCAGTCACTGTCCTGCGCGGCCGCATCGCGTCATGCGGAGGCCTTTACCTGGGAGCGGGTACTTGCACAGTACGAGCAGCTTCTGTCTGCGTTCTCGCATGGGCGTGAACATGGCGATGATGCGGCTCGGAAGATGGATCTGGATCTGCAATGAGCTCAGCAGCCACCCTCGTCATCCTGGTCGTGCTTTATCGGATGGATCCAGCTAGCTCGCCCACATTACAGTCTCTGAGCGAAGCGCTGCGCAGGCCGGGTGGATTCGGCGGCCGTGTGGTGGTCTGGGACAACAGTCCTGTGTCCTTCGGTGCTGATTCAATTGCGGGCCTGGATCTGTCAGGGTTCGATCGGAGCTACGTTCCTTGTCCGGAGAATGCCGGCCTGGCCACGGTCTACAACTCGGTCAGTGCGACCATGAAGGGTGATCTTCTTCTGATTCTTGATCAGGACTCAAAGCTGCCGGCTGGATTTCTGGAGACGCTGAGCCTGGAGGTTTCAGCCAATCCAGCAAGCAACCTGTTTCTACCCGTTGTGGAATCCAATGGCAGATGTGTTAGCCCGGGGCGTCTTCAGGTGTTCAAGGGAAAGCACGTGAGCGCTCCAGCAATGGGGCGCCAGTCTCCCAGGAACGTCCTGGCCATCTCCAGCGGAATGGTGATCCGTTCCGGATATCTGCAGCAGCCCCGATTTGATGAGCGCCTGACTCTGTATGGAATTGATACGCGCTTCATGATCGACTTTGCCGAGTCTGAGCGGCAGGTGGTGGTCATGCCCGTGGTGATTGGCCACGATACGGCGCTCTGGTCGGATATGGCCGCAGATGGCATGTTGTGGCGGATCCGCTCGCTGGTACATTCCTGGCCCATTGTGTTCGAGCAGCGGCCGATTGCGCGCACGCTCTCTTGGCTGTACGCGCGCTATGTTCTGGTCAAGCTTGCGGTGAAGTACCGTGATCCCAGATTCCTCTCGGTCTTCTGATGATGGGGGCTCGGGCTCCCTTGCGGTTGCGAGCCCCGCGGATGATGGCGACCCCGCAGGTCGCCCTGGCTGAGCTCGGGGTCGAATGGCCTGGTTGGCAGGACGTCGGTCGAGGAGCCTTCAGTCAGCAATGCCCTGTATATTCTCGTAGAAGAAGCGCTCATCTCGCTCGCCAGTGAGGTTGTAGAGTGGGTACTTCCTAGCCAACATGGCGCCACCGTCGCGGATCAGCGGGTTCCAGGTAAGCGTAGCCCTGGCCGGAGTCGATCGAGGCAACAGGGTGTCAAACGGGATGCTGAAGTAGATGCCTTTGTCGAAGCTGCCTTCGCCGAACTCGGCGGAGCTGACGTTGGTCTTGGTGGCGTAGGCGCCCATGGTCACGCCATTGCGGAAGACGCGTGCCACATTGGCGGTCGCGCCATAGTCCCCTGCCAGGTATCGGCCTGCACTCAGCGAAGCGATGACCCGCTGCTGGTTGCCGAAGGCATAGTAGAGGGTCGCATGGCCTGTCGTGGTTGAGTAGTCACGCAGCCCGAAACCTTGGTTGAAGTCACGCTGCTTGACCCAGTTGATGTTGGCGCTGATCGCCCAGGGCTGATCCATCGGCCGGTACAGGACTTCGCTGCCGGCGCCGGCATACATCCACTCTAGGTAGCCTGCATACGCAATGGCGTAGACGTCGCGGGACAACCGTCGCGACAGATTCAGCTGAAGATTCGGAATCGTCAAATCCGAGGTGCGCGTGTATTTGCGCAGGTCGGTGCGGACGCGCGGCAGATTGCTCGGTGCGTCATACCTGAACTTGTCGTAGTTGTTGAGCAGATTCTGACTGGCGCTGCCGGTCAGCCAGACGTTCTTGCCGAAGAAGTAGCTGGCGCTGTAGTTGGCCGACACCTGGTAGAGAATGAAGCCATCCGGGCCGCCCAGGTTCTGCCGGTACCCGAAGCTGAAACCGCCGCCGAAAGGCGAGCGCTTGGCACGGAACAGCTCATGCCCGTTGTTCGTACCGGGTGCGCTGAGCTCGCTGCTCCTCTTGAGGGTGTCCTCATCAACGCCGCCGCTCAGATAGCCTTCAAACGCTTCGCGCTTGACCGACATGTCAACGATTGGCATGCCCAGGCGTTCGCTGCGCAACGTGTACCAGTCGTACCGGTCGCCCAGGTGATGGGAGAGGATGCGCGACGAACGACCTAGGCCTTTGGCCGGGTTGAAGTAGCGCGATTGCGATCCGGTCAGGAACAGCTCTTTCCCCTGTGCGGACACCCGCTCCAGGTTGAATCCGGCGTTGGTTCTCAGATCCGATGCAATCAACTTCCAGTCCTGCTGTGTCGGTGCCTCTCTCGTTTCGAGCGTGCTCTGTTCTCCTGCCTCGCGGTGGTCGCCGGTAAGTGGGACGGGAGGCGGGTCCAGCGGTTTGGGCGCACTGCGTGTACCGCCGGGGTTGCCACGGAGCGTCAGAGAGAACATGGCGGCGTCGCCGCGCTCCCAGGCGGCCGTCAGCTCAACCACCTTGCTGGGGCGATAGACCAGGCCGACGTTGATGGGGGTCGATTGGGGTAGGTTGTTGCCGCGAGGTTCGCGGCGGTAGTCATTGCCGTCGTACTCGACCTTGATCACAAGTTGCTCCAGCGGCGTCTGGTAGGCGATGCCACCAAATACACCGACCGGTCCGCGGAACATGGCGTTGCCTCCGAACTTGCCGGCGTTGACGATCGCGCTGGTCGGAATTGGCCGGTCCTTGAATCGATCGTCGAGGACGCCCAGAGGGTTGGAGAAATCACCGCGATTACCGATGTAGCCGGTTGCCAGGCCAAGTGATGCATCAAACCGCCCGTAGCGTTTGCTGGCGACGAGGTATTCACTCGAGAACAGGCCAGTGCCGCCCAGATCACGAACACCGAATGCGACTTCCGGAATCCAGTGGGATTCCTCAATGAGTCGAATCTTGAAATCGATCGATTTGTCTTTGTAGTTCTGGTTCCCGCTGAACGATGCGGGGCCGTACCGAAGGTTGGAGACGTTGATGTACCGGAACGAACCCTCCAGCCAGGGCAGCGGTTGCATAGTCACGTTGTAGCGGCTGTACGGCGAGTTGTGCGAAGCGGTGATCGCGATGTCGCCGTCGTCGGCCATGCGCGCGGTCGGTGTCTGCAGCAGGCCGATGCCACCCCATTCGCTGGAGGTCGGTGGTGGCGCTTCCTGCGCATGCAGGGCGGCACAGACGGACATGGATAGCAGGGACAAGGCCAGCGTGGCACGCACCTTGCGGCCCGCAGTGTTGCGGAGACTATGGATCACGGGGTGGCGGCCTGGGTCGCAATGAGAGCAGCAAGGTCTGCGTTGAATTCGGCATCCACCGATCGGATGTACTTGGGCGCGAACGGCACCAGCACCACCCCGCCCGGCGATACCGGTTGCGGGTCAGCGCGGTTCCAGGCAGCGGCGCCCAGCGTCTGCACGGTGCCGTCGACCTGGATGACCAGCACGGTGTCGGCATCAGCAAAGGTCGTTGCGGCGCAGTCCTTCACGTAGTCCAACGCGCTGCGCAATGGTCGATGGGGGAGGGTGCAGTGCTCGGCAACCGCTCCGACCACCTGGATGGTCGAGGGCCGCTGGAACAGGCGCACTGAATCGCCTGCCTGGATCGGCGGGTTCCATCGGGGTTGCAGCTGCATGAGGCGGGGGTCGGCCGACAGCGGGACACGTCCGGTGACCGGCATGTTCTCGATCCAGCGCGCCAGGCGTTCAGAGAGCTGGCGGAGCGCGTCGTCGCCACCCTCGCTCAGTGTCTGCAGATCATGCAGCACGCCAGCCTTCAGTCGAACCTGCGCCAGCCGGGCGCTCTGCCGGGCAAACAGTGTTGCCGGCAGGAACGCATCGGGCGCGGGTCGAGCAGCAAGAAGCGCGGCTGCGAGGCGTCCGCCGTCGTCGCCACGGTGCATTCCAGGCTGCTGCACGGCGCCGCTGAACAGCGCAGCGTCTGCGCCGAAACTGTTCGCCGAGGGAATCGCGATTGCCGCCAGCAATGCGGCAATTCGCAGGGTGAATCTGTACATGGATCAGCGTCCTGCCGGCCGATAGGGCTTTAGATGGATCAGGTCGACCGGATAGCCCGGGGCGAGGAACTGCCGGCTCTTCCAGATGAAGCCGTCGGCAGGGTCGACCCAATAGCTGTTGGTCGCGCGCATGTCGCCCCCGCTGAGCTGCTCGTCGAAGCGCAGCAGTGTGCGACGCTTGTCGAGGAGGGTGACTGTGTCTTCGCCCTTCGCGCGGATCGTGCCGACAACCTCGACGCCCATCGCGTAGCCGGGTGTGCGGTCGTAGTGCCGCACGACGCTGGCGCCATCGGCGGCGCTGCGAAGGTCGACGAACAGTGCTTCGTCTTCGACGGTGGTGGCGTACTGTGCGCCCTGTCTACTGAGGGACAGGAGCACGCCGGCCGCCGAGATGCGTAGCACGGCATGCTTGCCCGCCATCCAGACCTGCTGGCCATCGTCCAGGTAGCCCAGCACTACCAGGCCACGGATGTCCGGGGTCTGCACATCCGCCTGCGGATAGGGCGTGCGCAGCACCTGTTGCGTCGTATAGGACGGCTGGCGATGCACCAGCTGCATGATGCTGTCAGCGGTCGCCCGGCTCGCAGTCGTGCAACCGGACAGCAGCACTGCCAGTGCCGGAGGCGCGAGCCAGAAGGCGCGCGCCCAGGTGCCGTTCCTTGGCAGGCGGCCAGCAGCGGCCACCGACGTCATCCATCGCATATCAGTTGCTCAGATCGTTGCGTGCGCTTGCAGCATTGCTCAGGATCGAGGTGAACGGCAGCAGCTGGTTCACGAAGCGGCTCCAGCGCGTCACGCCGGCCGCGCCGACAAACACCACGTCGCCAGGAACCAGGTGGAACTGGCTGCCGACAGCGAATGCGGCCGGTGACTGCGCGTCAAGCTGGTAGACCACCGAGGGCTGCTCCAGCAGATTGCGCGATCCGCGGATGACGTAGACGGACTTACCGTTGGCGGTGGTCTGGCTGAGTCCGCGCGCACGGCCGATGGCTTGGTTCAGTGTCACGTCGCCTGTGCGGAAGCTGAAGGCGCCGGGCTGCCCGACTTCGCCGACAACGAAGATCTCCTTGCGATCCAAGAAGGGCACGTAGATCGAGTCGCCGTCCTTCAGGTAGATCTGACGACCGCCATAGCGGGATGCCAGTGCTTCAAGATCGATCGTGTAACTGGCACCGTCACGGCTGAGCTGCACGCCGGACAGGTCGGCTCCGGCCGAACTGAGGCCGGCCTGGCTGATCGCATCGGACAGGGTCAGTGGTGCCGTGCCGAGCGTCACCGGCGTTGACTGCTGCGCTGCACCGGTTACCCATACACGCTTGCTGGCGTAGGTCAGCACCGAGACGTCCACTTGCGGCGATTCGATGTACTTGGCCAGGCGGCGTGCTACTTCTTCGCGGACCTGGCTGGGGGTCTTGCCATCGGCCTCGACCACGCCGATGTAGGGATAGAAGAACGAGCCGTCGCTCTGCACGGTGCGCCCGGCCAGATTCGGCGTCTGTTGGGGGCCCGCCGGCACGGTCAGTTCCGGGTGATCCCATACGGTGATGTACAGGGAGTCGCCGATGCCGATGCGGTACTGGCCGGGGACATAATTCAGAAGGGCTTCGGGCAGTGACTGCTCACTTTCGGACGCGGCATCCATCGCGATGAGCTTGGCAGTGATCGGCACCAACTGCAGCTGACCGTCGTCGCTGGTCTGGGAGCGGATCAGTTCGGAGCTGCGCAGATGTTGCCCGGGGGACCACATGCAGGCGGGCAGGACTGAGGCCGCCAGCAGCGCGGCAGCGATTCGAAAGTGCTTCTTGGTCATGGCCATATCGAGAGAAATTCGGGCATAAAAAACCCTCGCCGGAGCCCGGCGAGGGCTTGGGGCAGGCTCGGCCTGGATCAGCCGCCGGTGCCGCCGGTGCCACCCGTACCGCCGGTGCCACCGGTACCGCCAGTGCCACCCGTACCGCCAGTGCCATCGTTCCCGCCGTTGTCGCGCTCGCCGCTGGAGCTGTCGCCAGCCACGCTGTAGAGCACTGCGCCAGCTGCCACAGCGATGACGCTGGTGCCGACGATGGCGGCGGTGGAAATGCCTGCGGCCTCGGCGCCGGCGGCGGTGGTCGCAACCGCCCGCTCCGTCGAGGCCTCCGCAGCCGGGACTTCCTGAGCAAACACCGGCGAGGACAGGCCCAGCAGGGCCAGGGCAGCAATCATCTTCTTCATCTACGGGGTCTCCTACTCCGTGAGGGAAATTTTTCCACCGCTATGTTGGCTGCTATTCATTTGCCCTGTCAAGGAACGTGAAGGAAATGTGGAGTCATGTTGGCGATTCTCAGAAGTGCTGGAAGATCTCAGACCTGCCGGAGATGAACTTCGCCAGTGCGATCACGAGCTGATGGGTATGAAGGTCGGGCAGGGTGAAGGGTAGGACCGTCCCCGCAACTACGGCAGCGACAACAGCCATCGCAGGCGGGCGACCGATGGGTGATGCGGTGCGCAGTGCCAATGTGCTGCAGCTCAGCCCAAGTGCCAGCCCGGCAACGACTTCCGACAGGCTATGTGCATGCAGCGGGATTCGTGACCAGGCAATGGCGGTGGCCAGCAGCACACCGATGACCACGCCGAACGTCCGAGCGCGCTTGCCGGGGCCGGCAAGCAGTACACCAACGACCGGATAGATGACACTGGACATCGCGGCATGCCCGGAGAAACCGGTGAAGTGCACGCTCTTGATGCCAATTCCCCAGCCCATGAAGGCCAGCTTTGAGGCAAGCGTGACGCCGGCGGTGACGGCGATGGCCAGCAGCCATCGCCATTTCAGGCTTACATCTGCGCGGGGCAGGGTGATCAGCAGCACCAAGGCCATCGGCAGCAGCCAGCGGCTGTCGCCGAGGGCGGAGAGGGTTCGCCAGGCGTCGGACATCCAGTTCACAACGGGTCGCGGCGGGCCAGCATATCGAGTCCGAGCGCTTCGCAGCACGACGCGCGCTTGGTCCATTCAGCTGAACGCGGTATCCTGTGCCGCTGCCAATGGCCCCGTAGCTCAGCTGGATAGAGCGTCCCCCTCCTAAGGGGAAGGTCGCCCGTTCGAATCGGGCCGGGGTCACCAGCCAGGCCGGGTAACTTGGGGGAGTTTGCCGTTCAGATCCTGGAATGGGGTGGGGGCAGCGGAATGGCTGCCATTGCCTGCATGTGTTTGCGGTCGGATATGGATTTTCGAGGGCGCTTGCTCCGGCCCATGCATTCTTTTGTTTGCTTCTGGGTGGGTTGGTGTCGATCGATCTTTATTCGCCTTTCGTGCCGGCTGGAATTGCCCTGCTCGCACTGCTGTGTGCTTTGCCACTGGGGAGGTTCGTGCCGCTACCGGACTCCAAGGGACGTGCTACTTCAATCGATGGGCTCAGGGGGCTGCTTGCCCTAGGTGTGTTCGTCCACCACTCATCCATCTGGTATGTCTACGCGAGGAGTGGGGAGTGGAAGGCTCCCGCCTCCGCCTTGTACGCGCAACTTGGCGAGGCCGCAGTTGCCCTCTTCTTCATGATTTCGGCCTATCTCTTTTATCGACAAATTGCCAGTGGCGTCACTGATTGGACGAGGCTGTACGTCGGCAGAGTCCTGCGTATGTTGCCGCTTTACGCGATCTGCGTTGTGCTGTTGCTGCTTCTGGTCTTGATCGAGAGTGACTTCCACCTTGTCGACCCGTTGTTCCGGTTTGGGGTGGGTGTGATCCAATGGTTCTCGTTCACTGTTCTCGGGGCGCCTGATATCAATGGTGTTGTTGGAACCCGCTACATCATGGCCGGAGTCGTTTGGTCGCTTCCCTATGAATGGGTTTGGTATTCGGTATTGCCACTGTTGGCGTATTTCATGCGTCAGCGTGTCCGGCGCGGATTGCTGCTGCTGTCGGCACTTGGTCTGGCGTATGCGGCTGTCCGATTGAGCTGGGTGCTGATGTTGCCCTTTGTCGGTGGTGTCGCCGCGTACTACGCAACAACTCGAATGGCCGTTGTGAGCTTTCTTCGTGGGAAGTGGGGCTCGATTCTAGCGGCTTCGTGCATGATCCTGTCGGTTGCCTGTTTCGATTCAGCTCGGCATCCAGCGGCAGTCGTCTTGTGGTCGGTTTTCTTTGCGGCGATTGCCTGCGGTAACACCTTGTTCGGATTGCTTACACTTCGGGTTTCAGCCATTTTGGGTGAGCTGTCCTATGGCATCTATCTCCTGCACGGATTTGTACTCTTTCTTGCCTACAAGGGTTTAGGTGCGGTTGTCTTTGCAGATCTCTCGCCCGCCTCGTACTGGGCTTTGACTGCAACTTTGTTGCTTCCACTGCTCATCGCTTGCCTTGTCAGTTATCGATGCATTGAACTTCCTGCGATGCTGTCGCGTAGAAGTGTCCTCGAAAAAATACAGGTTGTGAGCGAAGTCCTTATTGCCAGATGGCGTATTTTACTTAGACCTGAGCGAGTGGACTGAAGGTTATTCCGGGGGCTAGCAGCGGCGATTTCGTCAGTGCTTGGGTCAGTTGGGGGCGTCTGCCACCGGAGGTGGCAAGATTTGACTAGTTGTTGGACAACAACCCCAAACCACCCAGCACCGCCGCCACCTCCTCGCGCTCGCCACCATGCAGCCCCTGCAACGGCAACGGCAGGCAGTCCTCGCCGCACAACCCCAGCAGGGCCGCCGTGCAGGCCATGACGCGAATCCCGCCAAAGCGGTCATACAGCGACCACAGCGGCGCCAGTCGTACGGACTGGGCAATCGCACCCTTCTCATCGCCGTTTCCCACGGCCCGCACGATCTGCAGCGCAACCTCTGGGAACAGCCCTGCTGTCACCGAGTACCAGCCATCACATCCCGCCAGCAGACCACGCACCGCAGAGGCGTCGCCACTGACGCCCAGCGTCACATGCGAAGGGACGCTGGCGCGCAGTGCCGCGACACGTGTGGCAGCCTCAACCGGATCATCAGCAAGGCGCGGAATCTTGATCGAAGCGATGTTGGGCAGCGCGGCAATCCGGCCATGCAGTGCATCGGTGAAGCGGAAGTGCGTGGTGCTCGGGTTGTCGTAGACGCAGATCGGCGTGCGCACCGCCGCACAAACCGTCTCAAACAGCGCCTGCACCTCATGGTCCTTCAGGGGCTGGTAGGACACGGGCGCGAGCAGCAGGCCCGCTACACCGGCATCTTCGGCATCCAGGGCCAGCTCCAGCACATCCCGGGTGCGTAATGCACCGATGCCGGCGATGACCGGTACGCCTCCGGCGTGTGCCAGGGCTTCGCGCAACACGCGCTTGCGTTCATGCGTCTGCAGATAGGCATAGCTGCCGGTGGAACCAAGGACGCCCATCGAATCAACACCGGAATCGACCAGGCGCTCGACCAGGCCGGTAAACGCGCGAAAGTCGATACCTGCTTCAGAGAGTGGGGTCAGTGGAAACGCGCTGAGGCCTTTGAACATGGAATCTCCCGAGAGGGGAATGGGCTGGACGCCTGGCATTGTTTATTGTCCTATGACAAAACTCAAGTGCCGTCCTGCAGCGTGTCTGCCCAGTGCAAATGGCGCACCATGAGCGTCATGGAACCGAACCTTTACGCTGTCCAGCCTTCGCACTACGCCAGCATCGCCGGCTGGCTTGATTCCGCCGCGGCCACCCAGCGCTGGGCGGGCCCCGGCGTGCCGTTTCCCTTGCTGCCGGAACGGTTCGCGCAGGTGCTCGAGCTCGAGGCGCGGCCGGGCTGGGCGCTGCTGGACGAGCAGGACCAGTGCCTGGGCTTTGGCCAGTACTGGATGACCGACGCCGGCACCGCGCACCTGGGCCGCATCATTGTTTCCCCGCTGGCACGCGGGCGCGGCCTTGGCCGGCTGCTCATGCAGGCCTTGAGTGCACAGGCGCTGCGCGAAGACGGTATCCAGCGGCTCACCCTGCGCGTCTATCGTGACAACACAGCCGCCGCGGCCCTGTACCGTGACCTTGGTTTCCAGCAGGTGGAGGCGTCTTCGACGCAAGAACTCCTGTTCATGCAGCGCACGTCGGCCTGAACTCTGCTCAGGCCGGCGAGGCGGCCTGCAGGGCACACCATTGTTCTCGGGTGATGCGGCTGATGTGCTCGGTCCGGTAGTCGCCGAGGAAGCTGTTGAATTTGTTGATTTCGGTGTGGTGATGCTGGAAACCGCATTTGCTCTGCGCGCTGAGCGATTGCAGGTTGTCAGCGAAGTAGCCGCACCACAGTGCGTCCAGTTCCAGTTGCATGAAGGCGTGCCGCATCACTTCGCGCACCGCTTCGGGCACCAGTCCGCGGCCCCAGTACGGAACGCCGATCCAGTAGGCGATCTCACCCTCTCGATCGCTGATCTCGAAGTTGCTGTCGGTGCCGATCAGGATGCCGACACAGCCGATCGCGTGGCCGTCCTCGCGGCTCTGCAGCGCGTAGACCTCTGGCCGGTTGAAGACGGTGCGGATGATTTCGGTACTTTCCTCAACGCTGGTGTGCACCGGCCAGCCGGCGATGGGGCCCACGCGCGGGTCGCGGGCGTACTCGTACAGATCGGCAGCGTCGGTGTCGCGCCAGGGGCGAAGGATCAAGCGTTCGGTGTGCAGCTGCATGTCAATTCCACGGGAACAAAGAGAGTGCACAGGCTAGGTCGCCAGGCGCGATCGGCCCAGAGCGGGACCTTGATGGTTTCGGTACTTTTCACAACGGGTGGTCGAGCCCGGGTATGCTGGGGCCCGGAATACAGCCGGATCGGCCCATGGATCGCGTACCCCAGCTCCTGGACCAGGACGAATCCATGCGCCTGGAGGTCAGTACGCTGGCCGAAGGGCAGGGCGTCCCGCTGTCGTTCGGCCACGCTTATCTGGCGGTGCTGGTATGCGTATCGGGGCGCGCGCGCTTTGCACTGAACTTCCGTGAGGTAGCGGTGCGGCGGCACGATGTGCTGGTGCTGGCAGAGGACACGCTGGCGCTGCTGCGGCAGCGCTCACGCGGCTTTCTGGCGGTGGTCTGCCTGATGCCCAAGGCGCTGGCATCGGAGGTGGCCTATGTGCTTCCCAATGCACTGTTCAAGTTCCTGCACGATCAGCCCCACTGCGTGCCGTCGCCGCTGGACGTGCCGCTGCTGCAGGGCTGGCTGCAGCAGTTGATGGATGCACAGCACAATGGCGGCCGCTATCGTCACGTGATGCTGCGCAACCTGCTGCAGACGTTCTTCCTCAAATTCGCAACGCTGTTGCCGGCGCGCAGTGTGGCCGTGGCGCAGGTCAGCCGACGCGAGCGCTTGGCCTGGAATTTCTGGGAACTGGTCGGTGAGCGCAGCACGCGCCAGCGCGACGTGCAGTCCTATGCCGACGCGCTGTGCATCACCCCGTTCTATCTTTCGCAGCTGACCCGCGAGTGCTTCGACGAAACGCCTAAGGCGTTGATTGATCGCCAGGTGGTGCTGGAAATCAAGGCGCTGCTGACCTACAGCGAATTGCCGATCGGTCGCATCGCCGAGCGCCTGTGCTTCGAGGATGCATCCTACCTGTGCCGCTACTTCCGGCGGCACACCGGGCAGTCGCTGACCGGCTATCGCCGGGCAGGGCAGGGCGGTACTAGTGCGACACGAACAAGGGCGCCGGCACTTCGGCCAGCAGATCCTCGGTAACCCCGCCAAGCACGCGCTCGACCACCCGGCTGCGGCTGTAAGGGCCCAGTACCAGCAGGTCGGCGTCGGCATCGAGCACGTGCTGGCGGATGGTCGCGGCAACGCCGCCCTGGGTTGAACTGATCGCCTGGATCTCTACTTCGACGCCGTGCCGCGCCAGGTGCTGGGCCATCTCGGCGCCGGGTGTGGCCTCGGCCTTGGGCGTGTCGACCATCAGCAGGTGCACCGCTTTCGCACGTGCGAGCAGCGGCAACGCATCGGCTACCGCACGGCGTGCCTGCTTGCTGGCATTCCAGGCCACCACGATGCGATGGCCGACCTGGTCGCCATGCCAATGCGGTGGCACCAGCAGCATCGGCACGCCGGTCTGGCGCAGCGTTCCCAGCGGGTGCCAGCCAGAAGGGGCGCCGGGAGTGCGCGGATAGCCGGCGATGATCAGGTCGCAGTACAGCGACTGCAGGGCCAGGTCGGCGCCGCCCAGATAGTCCGAGACGATGCGCAGTTCGTTGCTGATCTGCAGCGGCTCGGATACGGCACGCAGGTTCTGCATCAGTTGTGCGGTGCAGGCGGCATCCGCGCGCGCCTCGTGGTCGAGAGCGGCGGCGATGCCGGCACCGCGCGCGAAGCCGTTGGCAATGTCGGTGGGATGCTGTGCGGTGGAGACCGCAACCAGATGAGCCTGCTGTACCTGCGCAAGGTGCGCGGCGATGTTCAGAACGCGGTGCCCGGTGTCGCTGGCATCGAACAGCACAGCGATGTCGCGTAGTGGATGCAGCATGGCGTTGTCTCCTTCGATGCCTGTGACGCGTTCCCTGCCGTGCACCGACCCGGGTGCACCGGACGCATTCCCGTTTTAGCGCATCAGTGATCCGAATGAATCATCTTTGATTCAGTCTATTAATTGGTGATTCATGCTAGCGTGAGGGCGAACCCACTCCTCAGCGCTTTCATGCGACCTGCCGCAGCACGTACCCGCCGCGACCTGCCCCACGCGCTGGCGGCCACCCTGGTCAGCCATCCACGCTGCACCCTCAACGAACTGGCGCGGGGGGCGGGTATCAGTCGCGCGACCCTGTACCGGTTTGCGCCCACCCGGGAGGCGATCGACGAGGCATTGTTCGCGGCCGGCTTCGAGCGCGTGGAAGCGGCGGCGGTCTGGTTCGACGATGGTGCGGATGCACGGCAGGTACTGCAGCAGGTCACCGCCACGCTGCTGGCGGACTGGGAGCTGGTGACGCTGCTGTTCGCGCGGATGATGGAAGAGCAGCAGCGCCAGGGTGACCTGCATCTGCTGCCGGAGCGCTGGGCGCCGATCGGTGAGCGTTTCGAGGCGTTTTTCCTGCGCGGCCAGAAGGCCGGCGTGTTCAACGTCGAGTTCAGTGCGGTGTGGTTGGCCGATTTCTACTGGACCTGCTTCTACGGCATCACCTGGTCACTCGCACGCGGTCGGCTGGCCCCGGCCATGGCCGCCTCCACGCTGCTGGCGTCGTTCCAGCAGGGGGCGATGAAGGGATGAGCCTCCCGCTAGCTCTTGGATGCAGGTGCGCTTATGCCTGCTTCAGCAGCTGCACCAGCTGGCGCAGGCGATACGGCTTGGGCAGGAACTCGACCTGCTCGGGCAGCGGAGGCAGCTGCGAGCGGGCGTAGCCGGACGACAGGATCATCCGTGCCTGCGGCTGCTCGCGTGCCACGTGCTCGCTCAGCTCGATGCCGGACATGCCGTTGGGCATGCTGACGTCGCTGAACACCACGTCGAAGCGCGCTTCGCCCTTGAGCAGTTCCGCCGCCTCGTGACCATCGGCAGTGGTGGCCACCTCGATGCCGAGATCGCGCAGGGCCAGGCCGATCATCTCGCGAAGATCGGTCTGGTCTTCGACCATCAGAACGCGGATCGGGTCATCGGTCATGGAGTGATTCCTCTGTTGCGGGTAGCAGCAGGCTGACCGTGGTGCCGACACCGGGCGTGGTGGACACGTCGACGAAGCCGCCGCTTTGGGTGGTGAATCCGAACACCTGGCTCAGGCCCAGGCCGCTGCCCTTGCCGATGTCCTTGGTGGTGAAGAACGGCTCGGTCGCCCGTTCGGCGATGTCGGCGGCCATCCCGTGGCCCTCATCGCAGACGCTGAGGGTGACATAGCCACGTTGCAGCGTGGAGTCCGCATCCGGATCGAGACGATGCTCCAGTGCAGTGCCGATCAGGATGCGGCCGCCTTCAAGGGTAGCATCCGCGGCATTGGCGACCAGATTGGCCAGCGCCGTCTGCAGCTGCAGCGCATCGGTGTTGATCGCAGGCAGGCCGGGCGCCAGCTGGGCATCCAGCATCACCGTGGGCGGGCAGGCGCGTTGCAGGTCCGGCAGCCACTGCCGTATCAGCGCATTGATATCCAGTGGTTCGCGGATCAGGGTCTGGCCGGTGCTGAAGGCCAGCAGCTGGCGGGTCAGCAGCGCACCACGATCGGTCGCGGTCTGCGCCGCATCAAGCAGCTCGGCGGCGCGTGCATCGTCACCGTTCACGCGCAGGGACAGCAGGTCCAGGGCGTTGCCGATGGTGGTCAACAGATTGTTGAACTCGTGCGACAGCCCGCGGCTGAGGCGGCCGACGGTCTCGAACTGTTGGGTATTGCGCAGCGCACGCTGGGCATCACGCAGCAGCCGCTGTGCCTGCCACTGCTCGGTGATGTCGCGGGTGATCTTGACGAAGCCGAGCAGCTCGCCTGCTTCGACGACCGGCTCGATGACCACGCTGGCACGGAACGAGGAGCCATCGCGGCGCACCCGCCAGCCTTCACTGGCAACGTGGCCCTGCTGCGCTGCGAGGCGGAGCAGGCGCTGCGGTTCGCCGGCTTCGCGATCGGCAGCCAGATAGAAACGGCCAAAGTGCGTGCCGACCACTTCATCGGCTGAATAGCCCTTGATGCGCTCGGCGCCCGGGTTCCAGCTGCAGACGATGCCTTCGGGATCAAGCAGGTACAGCGCATGGTCGCGCACGCTGTCGATCAGCAGTCGCAGTTGTCGGGAAGGGTCCGTCAGCACGGACGTCGTAGAAGCGGCAGCGTCCACGTGGAAATAAGTGTTACCCCTGAGAGGGACGTGAAGCTAGGCAGTGCAGCGTGAAGGATGCGTGCACGACGAGCACGTGCCATAGGTCCTGTGCGGCTGAATGCGACACGGAGTACCATCACCCACCCTTTGCCTCTGGAACCGACCTGCATGCGTCCTGGTGCGACCACGCGTGACCGCTGGATCTGGATGACCTCCGCCGTACTGCTGGCGGCGACCATCGCGCTGGAGCTGGTGGTGCCGTTGGGCTACGCGGTGTGGCTGGCCTATTTCCTGGCCGTGGGCGTGACGGTGTTCCAGCGCAGTGCGCGGGCGCCGTTCATCGTAGCTATCGTCGCCTGCATTCTTCTGATCGTTGGCTACAACGTTGCACCGGCCAGCTCCAATTCGGCGTTCTCGTTCGTCAATCGCAGCATCGGTGGCTGCGCCTTCCTGATGATCGCGCTGATCGTTTCCCGTGCCATCCAGGCACGGCGTGAGGCAATGCGTGCACTGTGGCTGCAGGAAGCCGAGAACGCGGTGGCGATGAGCCTGCGGGGCGACCTGGGCCCGGAGCAGATCGCCGAGGCGGCCGCGACCAGCCTGGGCGCACAGCTGGAGGCTGAGGTCGGTGCCATCTACCGCCTGGAAGGGGGGCGGCTGCAGCTGACCGGCGGTCTGGCGTTGCCAGCCGGCATGCCGGCGTCGCTGGCGTTGCAGGAGGGGTTGGCCGGGCAGGTGGCCCGTGATGAACGCGTGCGTCACCTGCACGGGGATGATGCAGTGATGCTTGAACTGCAGACCAGCCTGGGCCGGCTGCCGGTGCGCGAACGTATCCTGGCGCCGATCAGCAGTGATGGCGCCGTGGTTGGTGTGATTGAACTGGGCCGTGCGCGGGTGGGCGAGCAGCGCGAGCTGGATCGTGAGTTGCTGGAGCGTTGCGCCGAGACCATCGGCATGGCCCTGAGGGCCTCGTTGCTGCGTGCACAGCTGGTGGTGCTGCTGGAGGAATCGCAGCGCCAGGGTGAGGAGCTGCAGGCCCAGCAGGAAGAGTTGCGCGTTGCCAACGAGGAGCTGGAGGAGCAGAGCCGCAGCCTGCAGCACTCGCAGGCCCATCTGGAAGAACAGCAGGCCGAGCTGGAACAGAGCAACGTCCAGCTGGAGGAGCGCACCCACGAGCTGGAGGCGCAGAAGCAGGCGCTGCTGGTCGCGCAGGGCCAGCTGGTGCGCAACAGCAACGAACTGGCTGCGACCTCGCGCTACAAGTCCGAGTTCCTGGCCAACATGTCGCACGAACTGCGCACGCCGCTGAACAGCTCGCTGATCCTGGCCAAGCTGCTGGCCGACAACAAGGACGGCACGCTCACCGAAGAGCAGGTGAAGTACGCGCGCGCGATCCTGTCGTCCAACAACGACCTGCTGGCGCTGATCAACGACATCCTCGACCTGTCGCGCATCGAGGCCGGCCACGTCGAGCTGGCGGACGAAGTGGTGGTGGTGGACAGCGTGCTGCAGCGCCTGCGCGAGACGTTCGAGCCGATGGCGCGGCAGAAGGGCCTGGCCTTGCAGATCGAGGCCGATGCGCTGGCGCCGAGCCAGCTGGTGGCCGACAGCCAGCGCCTGCAGCAGATCCTGAAGAACCTGCTGGCCAATGCGCTGAAGTTCACCGAGCATGGCAAGGTCAGCCTGCATGTGCGTGCCGGCGGCAACGGCCGCATCCGTTTCGAGGTCTGCGACAGCGGCATCGGCATCGCCCGCGAGCAGCTGCAGGTCATCTTCGAGGCCTTCCGCCAGGCCGACGGCAGCACCCGCCGCCGTTACGGTGGCACCGGTCTGGGCCTGTCGATCTCGCGCGACCTCGCCGAGCGCATGGGCGGCAGCATCCAGGTCGACAGCGAACCAGGTCGTGGCAGCTGCTTCATGCTGGAACTGCCGCTGCAGGGCGCGCCGGCTTCGGAGCCGGGCGAAGTGCCGGCCGCCGCCTCAATAGCGCCTGCGCCGCAGCCTGCGCCGCCGATCGCTGCGCGCACTGCTGTCGCACCGACCGTTGCATCGGTGGCGCCGGTCACCGCCAACGTGGCCGATGACCGTGGCCGCCGCCAGCGTGCCGGGCGCCTGATCCTGGCAGTGGAAGACGACGCCACGTTCGCCGAAGCGCTGGTGGCCCTGGCGCATGAACTGGATTTCGACTGCGTGGTGGCCGGGACCGCCGAAGAGGCACTGACCCTGGCCAGCGAGCTGCGCCCGAATGGCATCCTGTTGGATATCGGCCTGCCCGACGTGTCCGGCCTGAGCGTGCTGGAGCGCCTGAAGCGCAACCCCGAGACCCGCCACATCCCGGTGCATGTGGTCTCGGCGATGGATCGCAGCCAGGTGGCGCGCGAGCTGGGCGCGATTGGTTTTGCGATCAAGCCGACCACGCGCGAGCGGCTGGTGACGGCCATCGAGCAGCTGGAACAGACCAGCCAGCGCGACGTGCGGCGCCTGCTGATCGTCGAGGACGACAGCGAGCTGCGCCACAACCTGGAACTGCTGCTGGGCCGCGAGCAGCTGCAGATCGTCGCAGTGGGCACCCTGGCCGGTGCGCTGGAACAGCTCAGTACGGTCACCTTCGACTGCATGGTGATGGACCTGTCGCTGCCGGATGGCAGTGGCTACGACCTGCTCGAGCACATGGCCGGCAACGATGACGTCGGCTTCCCGCCGGTGATCGTCTACACCGGCCGCGCGCTCAGCCGCGAGGAAGAGCAGCGCCTGCGCCGCTACTCCAAGAGCATCATCATCAAGGGCGCGCGCTCGCCCGAGCGCCTGCTGGACGAAGTGACCCTGTTCCTGCACAGCGTCGAGGCCAGCCTGCCGAGCGACCAGCAGCGCCTGCTGCGCGAGGCCCGCCGTCGCGACACCGTGCTCGACGGCCGGACCGTGCTGCTGGCCGAGGACGATGTGCGCAACATCTTCGCGTTGTCCAGCGTGCTTGAGCCGCTGGGCGTGACCCTGGAGATCGCACGCAACGGCCAGGAAGCGGTGGATCGCCTGACCGAACGCGAGGTCGACCTGGTGCTGATGGACATCATGATGCCGGAGAAGGATGGCCTGGCGGCGATGCGTGAGATCCGTGCGCAGCGCCATCTGCAGGACCTGCCGATCATCGCGTTGACCGCCAAGGCGATGCCGGACGACCGTGAGCGTTGCCTGCAGGCCGGCGCCAACGACTACATCGCCAAGCCCATCGACGTCGACAAACTGGTTTCGCTGTGCCGGGTCTGGTGCTCGCGGCAATGAATGAACAGGCGCTGTTCGACCTGGAACTGAAGGTCCTGCTGGAGGCGCTGTACCAGCGCTACCACTACGACTTCCGCAGCTATGCGGTGTCGTCGCTGCGGCGACGCATCCGCCAGGCCATGCAGCGCTACGAGTGCGAGCGCCTGGTCGACCTGCAGCATCGCCTGCTGCACGAGCCGGAGCTGTTCGCGCAGGCGATGCAGTTCTTCACCGTGCAGGTCTCGGAGATGTTCCGTGACCCCGCGTACTTCCGTGAGCTGCGCGAGCAGGTGGTACCGGTGCTGCGCACCTATCCATCGGTGAAACTGTGGGTGGCTGGCTGCAGCACCGGCGAAGAAGTGTGGTCGCTGGCGATCCTGCTGCACGAGGAGGGCTTGCTTGAACGCAGCATCCTCTATGCCACCGACATCAACCCGGCGGCGCTGGCCACTGCCGAAGCAGGGGCCTACGGCATCGATCGGATGGCGCAGTTCAGCCGCAACTATCTGGCGGCCGGTGGCACGGCGTCACTGTCCGACTATTACGCCACGGCCTACGACGGCGCGGTGTTCGATCGCCAGCTGCGTCGCAACGTGGTGTTCGCCGACCACAGCCTCGCCACCGATACCGTGTTCTCCGAAGTGCACCTGGTGTCGTGCCGCAATGTGCTGATCTATTTCAACCGCGACCTGCAGGACCGCGCGGTGGGCCTGTTCCGTGAAGCGCTGGTACATCGCGGATTCCTGGGCCTTGGCAGCAAGGAGTCGCTGCAGTTCGGGCGCCACCACGATGCCTTCGAGGTCTGCTCGCGCGAGCACCGCCTGTACCGGAAGATTTCCTGATGGCGGTGCAGTCTCGCCCTGCGGTGGTGGTGGTCGGCGCCTCCGCAGGAGGTGTTGCCGCGCTGCAGGCGGTGCTGGGTGCCCTTCCGGCCCGGCTGCCGGCGCCGGTGCTGGCCGTGCTGCACCTGCCGCGTGATCGCACCAGCCGCATTGCCGAGGTGCTGGCGCCGTACTGCGCGCTGCCGGTGCGCGAGGCGGAGGACAAGCAACCGCTGCAGCCGGGCACGGTGACGTTCGCGCCTCCGGATTACCACCTGCTGGTGGAGGATGCCGGCTCGGTGGCGCTCTCGGTGGATGCGCCGGTGCTGTTCTCGCGCCCGGCCATCGACCCGCTGTTCGAATCGGCCGCCGCGGTGTTCGGTGCGCAGGTACTGGCGCTGCTGCTGACCGGTGCCAGCAGCGATGGCAGTGAAGGCGTGGCCGCGGTACGCGCCGCCGGTGGCCGTGCCTGGCTGCAATGTCCCGAGGAGGCCGAGGCATCGATGATGCCGGCCTCCGCCCTGCAGCGCGCCGGTGCCGATGCCGTGCTGCCCCTTGAACTGATGTGTCGTCGCCTGAAGGAGTTGTTTGCATGAACCTGTTGCCACCGGACCCTGCGCAGTCGCAGTCCCCGGTCAACCTGCTGATCGTCGATGACGTGCCGCAGAACCTGGTGGCCATGCAGGCGCTGCTGCAGCGCGAGGGCGTGAATCTGCTGCTGGCCGGTTCCGGCGCGCAGGCGCTTGAGCTGCTGCTCGAGCACGAGGTTGCACTGGCCCTGCTGGACGTGCACATGCCGGAGATCGATGGCTTCACCCTGGCCGAGCTGATGCGCGGTTCGCATCGCAGCCGCACGGTGCCGATCATCTTCCTGACCGCCTCGCCGGACGATCCGCTGCGTGCGTTCAAGGGTTACGAAACCGGCGCGGTCGACTTCCTGCACAAGCCGGTGGCGCCGCAGGTGATCCTGAGCAAGGTCAATGTCTTCATCGAGCTGTACCAGCAGCGGCAGCTGCTGAAGGCGCGCAACGAGGCGCTGGAACGCGCGCTCAAGCTCAACGAGACGATGGCCGCCGTGCTGACCCACGACCTGCGTACGCCGCTGTCGGCCATCCTGTTGTGTGCGGACAAGCTGGCGCTGGAGCTGCCGGAGGACAATACGGGGGCACAGCAGACGCTGCAGTTCCTGGAGGCCAGCACCCTGCGCATGGCGCGGATGGTGGAGCAGTTGCTGGACTTCTCGCGTATCCGCAGCGGCGGCCTGCGACTGCAGGCGACCGCCTGTGACCTGCGCGAGGTCACTCACGCGGTGATCGCCGAAGCGGGCAGCGCCCATGGCCATGAGCGCATCCGCCTGGACGTCGTCGGCGATACCCGGCTGCAGGGCGATATGGATCGCCTGGGCCAGATCGCGGCCAACCTGGTGGGCAACGCGTTGACCCATGGCAGCGAGGCGCAGGTGCAGCTGGATGGAAATGACGCCCGCACCGTCGTGCTGCGGGTAAGCAATGCCGGCCACATCGATGACGCGCTGCTGCCGCGGCTGTTCGAGCCGTTCAAGGCCAGCTTCCACCAGAGCAAGGGCCTGGGTCTCGGCCTGTACATCGTGGATCAGTTCGTCCGCGCCCATGGCGGTCGTATCGGCGCACGCAACGAGGCCGGGCAGGTGGTGTTCGAGGCGGTCCTGCCGCGTCGATGGGATGGAGCCGGCGCGGTCGCAACCTGAATTCTTCAGGAAGTGCGCGGGTGTATTGAGACGGGCTCGTCCGCAACTGCTACCGTGGGTGTACATCTTGTCAAGGAAGCACCATGCCACTGCGTGCCATCGCCTACGTCAGCCAGGCGTTGCCGGATCTTTCCGCTGAACGGTTGCAGGCGCTGGTCGACGATGCCGCCCGCTTCAACAAGATGGCGGGCGTGACCGGTGTGCTGCTGCATGACGGCGGGCGATTCCTGCAGTACATCGAGGGGCCGCCGGACGGTATCGATTCGGTGTACGAGCGCATCCTGCAGGCCGGCAGCCATGTCGACATCATCGAGCTGGCGCGCGGCCGCCTGGGCCAGCGTCAGTTTCCGTACTGGTCGATGCGCGCGTTGCCGGTGGATGCGGCGCTGCTGCGCCAGCTGTCGGCCAGCGACTGGTCGGGTTTCAGCCGGGCGCTGGAAGGTGATCGTTCGGCGCCGACCCCGGTGGATCTGCTCGACAACGTCGTACAGCCTGCCCTGCACGCCGGCTGAGCGTCAACGCGAAGTGCCGCCGCAGTAGGCGGCATGCAGCGCCTGCAGCACGCCCAGTGCGGGCCCTTCAATCACGCGGTAGTGGATTGCCTGCGCTTCGCGACGCGTCGCGACGATACCCAGTTGGCGTAGCACCGCCAGATGCTGTGACAGCGCTGATGCGCTGAGTCCGGTCAGTGCCTGCAGTTCCGGCACCGGCGCCTCACCTTCGACCAGGCGGCACAGCACGCGCAGCCGCGCAGGATGGGCCAGGCTCTTAAGCAGCGTTGCAGCCTCGGCGGCGTGTTCGGCCATGGCGGCGCTGTCGAGCGGGGTGCGGGCCATGGTTGACCTTTTTGTTTAGAAGTGTCTAATTTAGATAAATCTAAATCAAAGGGCAATCCCATGAGCGGCGCAAAAGAGGGCAGGGCATGAACCTGCCATGGACTGCGGTGGCTGGCGGTGCGCTGATCGGCGCCGCCGCGGTGTTGCTGCTCGCCACTGTCGGGCGCGTGGCGGGTATCAGCGGGATCGCTGCGGGCAGCCTGCGTGCAGCGAAAGGTGAGCGCGGCTGGCGCTGGGCATTCCTGCTGGGTCTCCTCGCAGCAGCGGGGATGGCACTGTGGTGGCAGTCGCTGCCCGAAGCCTCGCCACGCATGCTGGTGCGCGATGCCTTGCCCGCCTGGCAGCTGATCGGCGCCGGCCTGCTGGTGGGCTTCGGCACGCGCCTGGGCAGTGGTTGTACCAGTGGTCATGGCGTCTGCGGCATGGCCCGCGGCTCGAAGCGCTCGCTGCTGGCAGTGCTGGTGTTCATGGCCTGCGCGATGCTGACCACCTTCCTGGTCCGTCACGGCGGAGGCCTGACATGAGCCGCGCGGTCATGGCCGCCGCTATGGCAGGTGCGCTGTTCGGCGCGGGACTGGCGTTTTCGGGGATGATCGACGCGCGTCGGGTACTCGGCTTCCTCGACATCGCAGGTGATTTCGATCCCACCCTGATGTGGGTGCTGGGCTCGGCATTGCTGGTCAGTGCCGTCGGGCAGCGTTGGGTGCTGCGACGCGCGCAGCCGTGGTTCGCGTTGCGCTTCCAGCTACCCAGTGCACGTGATGTCGATGCGCGCCTGCTGTTGGGTGCTGCACTGTTCGGTATCGGCTGGGGTTGGGCTGGTTACTGCCCCGGACCGGCCATCGCCGGGCTGGCTGTCGCATCGCGTGAAGCGCTGTGGTTCGTGCCTGCCATGGTGGTGGGCTTCTGGTTGCACGATCGCTTCGTGCACTGAGGCTTCACCCCTGTGTCACCATGGATCGGGTCAGATCGACGGACCACGGGGAAAGGAGCGTAACGACATGGCACGGATGAAGTGGAAGGGAAAGGCAATGCTGGCCATGGCGCTGGCATCTGCGATCACGCCGGCACTGGCCTGCACGCGTGCGGTGTATCGGGGCGACAACGGCGATGTGATCACCGCGCGCTCGATGGACTGGAAGGTCGATGTGGCGACCAACCTCTACGTGTTGCCGCGTGGCATCGCACGTACCGGCCTGGCCGGCCCGAAGTCGCTGGCCTGGACTGCGCGCTACGGCAGCGTGGTGGCCACCGGCTACGACGTGTCGACCACCGATGGCATGAACGAAAAGGGCCTGGTGGCCAACCTGCTGTGGCTGGTGGAATCGGAGTATCCGCAGCAGCGAGGCAACAAGCCGGGACTGGCGATCTCGCTGTGGGCGCAGTATGTGCTGGACAATTTCGCCACCGTGGATGAGGCGGTCGCGGCGCTCAAGCGTGAACCGTACTCGATCGTCACCGACAAGGTGCCGGGCGAAGACCGCCAGGCGACGCTGCACCTGTCGCTGTCCGATGCCACCGGCGACAGCGCCATCGTCGAGTACATCGGCGGTCGCCAGGTGATCCACCATGACCGGCGCTATCAGGTGATGACCAACTCGCCGATCTTCGAGCAGCAGCTGGCCCTCAACAGTTACTGGCAGCAGATCGGTGGCACGGTGATGCTGCCGGGCACCAATCGCTCCGCCGATCGTTTCGCGCGCGCCTCGTTCTACATCAACGCCATTCCCAAGGCCGAAGACCCGGTGGAGGCCCTGGCCAGTGTGTTCAGCGTGATCCGCAACGCGTCGGTGCCGTATGGCATCACCACGCCGGGTGAGCCGAACATCTCATCCACGCGCTGGCGCACCGTGGCCGACCACAAGCGGCGGCTGTACTTCTTCGAGTCGGCGTTGACCCCGAACACCTTCTGGGTCGATCTGAACAAGGTCGATTTCGGCGGCCAGGTGCTCAAGCTCGACCTTGGCAAGGACCAGCGCAACACCTTTGCGGGCGATGCGCTGGGTCACTTCGTGCCCAGTGCACCGTTCACCTTCCTGGGCGTCGACGGTTAGTTCGACGTCTGGCTGGAGGCCGGGTAGACCGCCTGGATCGCGCAGCTGCCGCGGGTGTACTGCGGCAGCGGGGCGATGCTTTCACCGCGCAGATCGTCTGTCTCGAACTCGGCAGTCATGATCCGATCGCCGGGATTGCCACAGATCAGGCCGTTCTGCAGGCCCGAGTGGAAGCTCAGCTGCGGCGCACGGTCGAGCTGGCGGCAGTGGCTGCCGAGTTCGACCCGGTAGTAGCGGTGGCCGCCATTGCGGCGCGGATTGGTCTCCACCAGCACGCCCTGCGGGTCGGACGACCACGCGCGGACGTTGCGGGTGGCGAAGCAGTACGACGGCGAGCCGCCGAAGCTGCGGCGGATTTCCTTGCGCTCGCGGATGGTCACGGCTGGCAGGGTGGCCGTGCGCAGGCGGTCGCTGTCGCGGGCGACGCTGGCGTAGTCGCGATCCTGCAGCGGGGTGACCGCGCTGATGCCGCAGCGGCGGCCGTCGACCACGACGCGTTCGCTGGGGCGACCACAGGCCCAGCCGGCAGGTGCTTCCAGCTTCAGCGAGGTAGCACCGCGGACGCCGGGGCAATCCTCGCTGAAGTCGATGCGATAGGCCTGTCCGGAGGCGGCGCGCAGTGCGATCGAGCGCGGTGATGCCTGCTCCACTTCCTGCACGCCGACCGCGTCCATGCAGTGCGGGGCCGGGGGTGTACGCTCCTGTGCGGAGACCGAAGCTGCGAGCGCCAGGCCGAGGCTGGTGGCGAGCATCAGTGACACCTGCCGATGGGTCATGTCCTGCACTCCCTGCGTTGGATGACGGATCGACTATAGCAGCGGTTTGCACGGCCGTTGTTACACGCGCACACTGCGCGGATGGGCGCCATCTTCCATCTGCGGCACTACAGCCAGGCCACCGGCCTGGACCGCCATGACTACGCGCAGTGGGTGCTGCCGCTGCAGGGCGAACTGCACTTCGAGATGGAAGGCCGCGGTGGTCGCCTCGACCTGCTGCAGGGGGTTTTCGTCGCGGCCGGCGAAGCGCATGACCAGATGGCCGATGGCCCGAACGGTTTCGTGATCGTCGATTGTCCTCCCGGCGTGCTTGATGACGGCACGCAGGAGCATCTGTGCCGGCAGCGCTGGCTGCACCTGCCGCATGCGCTGCGACAACGCCTGGCGGGCGTGCAGGACGGGCAGCCGATGCCGGCCCTGCTGCCGCAGCTGCTGCAGGTGTTTGCACCGGCCGGCAGTGGCGCGCGCATGCAGGGACTGTGTGCGGCAGTGCAGGCCGATCCGGGCCAGGCGTGGCCGGTGGCGCGCATGGCCGCGTCTGTCGGGGTCAGCGAGAGCCGGTTGCACGCGCTGTTCCAGCGTGAGTTCGGGCTCAGCCCCCAGGCATGGCTCAGTACATGCCGGTTGCGCTGGGCCAAGCACCAGCTGCGCACCAGCACGGCGCCGATCAGTGATATCGCGCTGGCCGCAGGCTATTCCGAGCAGAGCGCACTGACCCGCGCGCTGCGCCGTGAGTGTGGGCAGACCCCCGCCGCGTGGCGCAGGAGCGCCGGACTGTAGCGTCGAGCCAGGCTCGAGTGCTTCTGCACCGACCACCTCGCGAACGGCAGTCGAGCATGGCTCGACGCTACAAAAGCCGGTGTCCTGTAGAGCCGAGCCCATGCTCGGCTTCCCATACGCGCGGCCGGCCAGGGCAGTAGCCTCGGTCAAGAGCGCCCAGCGGCCAGCGCTTACACTGCGCGGCCTGTTCCTCCCCCCGAAGAACCCGAATGCGCAACAACCCGATGGCCCTGGGCATCGCCAATGGCGTTGCCGCTGGCGCACTGTGGGGCGTGGTTTTCCTCGCGCCCGCCGTACTGCAGTCGTTCAATGCCCTGCAACTGTCCGCCGGTCGCTATCTGGTCTACGGCCTGATCGCCGTAGCCCTGCTGCTGCCACGCTGGAAGCGGTTGGCGCCACGGCTCGGCCGCGCCGAGTGGATCGGCCTGCTGTGGCTGAGCCTGGCCGGGAACCTGGTGTATTTCCTGCTGCTGGCGACGGCGGTGCAGTGGGCCGGCGGTGCGGCGGCGTCCTTGATCGTCGGCTTGATTCCGGTAGTGGTGACCCTGGTCGGTGTGCGCGAGCAGGGCGCTGTACCGCTGAAGCAGCTGCTGCCGGCACTGGGGCTGTGCGTGCTGGGCGTGGCACTGGTTGGCTGGGAAGCACTGATGTCCGAGCATCTGGCAATCCCGTGGCGGCAGCGCCTGATCGGCCTGCTGTGCGCATTCGGCGCGCTGTTCTCGTGGGCGTTGTACTCGATCGGCAACAGCCGCTGGCTGGCGCGCCGACCGGACCTGTCCAGCCACGACTGGTCGCTGCTGACGGGCGTCACCACCGGCGGCCTGGCTCTGCTGTTGGTGCCGATGGCCTTCATCGGCCACGCCGGCGGGCACACGGCGACGCAGTGGAGTGGTTTCTGGGCGATCAGTGCGGGTGTAGCGGTGGTCGCCTCGATCCTTGGCAATGCGTTCTGGAACCGTGCCAGCCGCCTGCTGCCCCTGACCCTGACCGGCCAGATGATCGTATTCGAGACCCTGTTCGCGTTGCTCTACGCATTCGCCTGGCAGCAGCGCTGGCCCTCGCTGCTGGAAGCGCTGGCGATCGTGTTCCTGGTGGCCGGCGTGATGCTGTGCGCGCATGCGCATCGCACGCCCCGTGCGATCGCCGAACATGCCGGCTGAATGCGGTCGTCAAGCATGCTGATGGCCGCTTGGTCTCAGATGCAACCAAATGCCGGCACGTTGGCCGATGATCGCGGCAACGATTTTTTGCATCGCAGCACTTGACAGCGGCCCGGCGCACGGTGTTTTCTGTGCGTCATGGTTCTTGATGCCGCCCATGCCAGCCTGATCGCCCCCGCCACTGCGGGCCGTTCGACTGCGCCGGTCGCCACCACCACCATTACCACCACCACCGTCACCACTGCCCTGGTGCGGCCCGTCGTCTTCGTGTAACTCCCGAAAACCACGGCCCCGCACCATACAGGTGGCGGGGAAACTCGACACCTGCATGCGACGGGGCCTCCTACCGAGGTCTGCATGTCTTCCCACGCCCCCGCTCATCCCGTTGCCCCGGCCGATCTGGCTGCACCGTCCATCGTCGTGCACAAGTTCGGCGGCACCTCGGTGGCCGATGCCGAACGCTACCGCCATGTCGCCGGCCTGCTGCTGGCCCGCCCCGAATCGCTGCAGGTCACTGTCGTCTCGGCGATGAAGGGGGTCACCGACGCACTGATCGAGCTGGCCCAGCTGGCAGCCAAGGGTGACGAAGGCTGGCGCGAGGCCTGGCATGCGCTGCGCGCGCGCCACCGTGGCGCCGCCGTGGCCCTGCTGGGCGAGCAGGTGGGCGAGACAGTCGAATGGATCGACGCCCGCTTCGATCAACTGGCCGAAGTGCTGGCGGCGTTGGCGGTGATCGGCGAGCTGCCACGCGAAGTACTCGACCGCGTGCAGGGCCTGGGCGAAGTGTTCTCCGCGCAGCTGCTCGGCACGCACCTGCAGGCGCTGGGCGCAGACTGTGCAGTGCTGGATGCGCGCGACGTGCTGGTGGTGGGGCATGGCGAACTGGGCGTCGATGTCGACTGGGAAGCCAGCGCCGACCGCCTCGCCAAGTGGCGCCTGCAGCATCCGCAGCCACGCCTGGTCGCCACCGGCTTCGTCGCCCGTGACCGTCATGACCGCATCACCACGCTCGGCCGCAACGGCAGCGATTACTCCGGCGCGATCTTCGCCGCGCTGTTCAACGCCGATGAACTGCACATCTGGACCGATGTCGACGGCGTGCTGTCGGCCGACCCGCGGCTGGTGCCCGAGGCGGTGCAGCTGGAGTCGCTGAGCTACGACGAGGCCTGCGAGCTGGCTTATTTCGGCGCCAAGGTGGTGCACCCGCAGACGATGTCGCCGGCGATCCGCCTCGGCCTGCCGATCTTCATCCGCAATACCTTCCAGCCGGCGCATCCGGGGACGCGCATCAGCGCCGAGCGCTCGCCGCGCGGGCCGGTGAAGGGCCTGACCCTGAGCCCCGGCTTGGCCCTGTTGAACCTGGAAGGCACCGGTCTGATCGGCGTGCCGGGCACTGCAGAGCGCGTATTCGCCGCCCTGCGCCAGGCGCAGGTGTCGGTGGTGATGATCTCGCAGGGGTCGTCGGAACATTCGATCTGCTGCGTGGTACGCGCCGCCGAAGCTGCGCGCGGCCGCGAGGCGCTGCTGCATGCGTTCGCGCATGAGCTGTCGGTGGGCCAGGTGCAGCGCGTGCAGGTCAGCGAGGGCGTCAGCGTCCTGGCGGCGGTGGGCGACGGCATGGCCGGCCAACCCGGCGTGGCCGCACGCCTGTTCGAGGCACTGGGCCGTGCGCAGGTGAACATCCTGGCGATCGCGCAGGGCTCGTCCGAGCGCAACATTTCAGTGGCGGTGGACAGTGCCGATGCCACCCGCGCCTTGCGCGCCGCGCATGCCGGCTTCTGGCTGTCGCCGCAGACGTTTGCGGTCGGTGTGATCGGGCCGGGCAACGTCGGTGCCGCACTGCTGGACCAGTTGCTGGCCGCACGCCCGCAGCTGCTGGCCAAGGCCAATGTGGATCTGCGCCTGCGCGCGCTGGCCTCGCGTTCGCGCATGCGCCTGGAAGTGGATGGCCTGCACGCCGACTGGCGGGAGGCCTTGCAGGAAGCGGGCGAGTCCAGCGATCTGGATCGCTTCACCGAACACCTGCTGGCCGCGCACCTGCCGCATGCGGTGGTGATCGACTGCAGTGGCAGTGCCGAGGTGGCCGAGCGCTATGAGGGCTGGCTGGCGGCCGGCATCCACGTGGTCACCCCCAACAAGCAGGCCGGCGCCGGGCCGCTGCCGCGCTACCAGCGCATCCGTGCTGCAGCGGCGGCCAGTGGCGCGCGCTTCCGCTACGAGGCCACGGTCGGCGCGGGCCTGCCGGTGATCACCACGCTGCGCGATCTGGTCGATACAGGTGACGAGGTGCTGGCGATTGAAGGCATCTTCTCCGGCACGCTGGCCTGGCTGTTCAACCGTTTCGATGGCAGCCAGCCGTTCTCGCAGTTGGTCGCGCAGGCGCGGTCGATGGGCTACACCGAGCCGGACCCGCGCGATGATCTTTCAGGCGTGGATGTGGCGCGCAAGCTGGTGATCCTCGCCCGCGAAGCCGGCCACGCGCTCAGCCTGGAACAGGTACAGGTGGAAAGCCTGGTGCCGGCGCTGCTGCGCGATGGCAGCGTGGATGAGTTCATGGCGCGGCTGGGTGAGTCTGATGCCAGCCTGCTGCAGCGCCTGCAGGACGCGCGGGCGCGGGGGGCGGTGCTGCGCTATGTGGCACAGCTGGGTGCCGATGGCGCCTCGGTCGGTCTGCAGGAGCTGCCGGCCGATCACGCCTTCGCCAACCTGCGGCTGACCGACAACGTGGTGCAGTTCCGCACCCGTCGCTACTGCGACAACCCGTTGGTGGTGCAGGGTCCGGGCGCCGGCCCGGAAGTCACCGCGGCCGGTGTGTTCGCCGACCTGCTGCGGGTCGCGGCCGGTGAAGGAGCGCGCCTGTGATCGCACGTGCGTTCGCGCCTGCCTCGGTGGCCAACGTGGCGGTGGGCTTCGACATTCTCGGCCATGCCATTGCCGGCATTGGCGATACCGTGAGCGTGCGCCGCATCGATGAGCCGCTGGTGCGCATCGAGGCGATCCGTGGCAGTGCCATTGAGTTGCCACTGGATGCGGCCGGGAACACCGCAGGTGCAGCCTTGATGTCGCTGCGCGCAGGGCTGGGCCTGGACTTCGGTTTCGCGGTCGAGATCGACAAGGGCATCCCGTTCGGTTCCGGCATGGGCGGATCGGCCGCATCGAGTGTCGCGGCGCTGGTCGCCGCCAATGCGCTGCTGGATGTGCCGCTGTCGCGCGAGGCGCTGTACCCGTTTGCGCTGGACGGTGAGGCGGTGGCCAGTGGCGGCCGCCACGGTGACAACGTCGGCCCGCTGCTGCTGGGTGGCCTGGCGTTGTGTACGGCCGATCGCCTGTTGCCGATCCCGGTGCCTGCCAGCTGGCACAGCCTGCTGGTGCATCCGCACGCGGTGCTGGAAACGCGCCGTGCCCGCCAGGCCCTGCAGGGCAGCTATGCGCTGGGCGAGTTCGTGGCACAGAGCGCGAACCTCGCGCTGGTGCTCAGTGGCTGCCATCGCAGTGACGCGACGCTGGTACGCGCGGGCCTGCGCGATGTGCTGGTCGAACCGCGACGGGCCGGATTGATTGCCGGCTTCGAAGCCGCCCGTGATGCGGCGCTGTCGTCCCATGCAATGGGCGCGGGCATCTCAGGTGCCGGACCCAGCGTGTTCGCCTGGTTCGAGGATGCCGACCAGGCGCGTGCCGCTGCGGCGCCGGTGCAGGCAGCGTTCGCTGCGGCCGGCTTCGACAGTGACGCCTGGGTATCGCCACTGGATGCACCGGGAGCCCGGCTGTGCTGAATCCTTCCCCTTTACTGGATACCGAACCCATGCAATTTGTTTCGACCCGCGGCCAGTCTCCGGCCGTTGGCCTCAGCGCGGCGATCGCCGCCGGATTGGCGCCCGATGGCGGGCTGTATGTCCCCGCGCTTCTGCCGGCCGTCCGCGAACTGCAGGCCGGGCCGACCCTGGCCGATACCGCCGCCGATCTGCTGATGCCGTTCTTTGCTGGCGATGCACTCGAGGCTGCGCTTCCGGCGATCTGTCGCGAGGCGTTCGACTTCCCGGTGCCGCTGCGTGCGCTCGGCGATGGCGACCACGTGCTGGAGCTGTTCCATGGGCCGACCGCAGCGTTCAAGGATATCGGCGCGCGCTTCCTGGCCGGTACGCTGTCGCGGCTGCAGGCCGGCAAGGACCGCGATCTGACGATCGTCGTCGCCACGTCCGGCGATACCGGTGCCGCCGTTGCGGCGGCCTTCCATCGCCAGCCGGGCGTGCGCGTGGTGGTGCTGTATCCGGATGGCCGCGTATCTCCGCGCCAGGCGCATCAGCTCGGTTGTTTCGGCGACAACATCCAGGCTCTGCGTGTGGCGGGCGCATTCGACGATTGCCAGGCGATGGTCAAGCAGGCGCTGGCTGACCGCGAACTGCAGGCGCAGGTGCCGTTGAGCTCGGCCAACAGCATCAGCCTGGGCCGACTGCTGCCGCAGATGAGCTACTACGCGCATGCAGCGTTGACCCACTACGCCGCGCATCGTCGCCGGCTCAATCTGGTGGTGCCGACCGGCAACCTGGGCAATGCGATGGCAGCGGTGCTGGCGCGCGCGCTGGGTGTGCCGATCGGTCAGATCGTGCTGGCCACCAATGCCAATGCGGTGCTGCCGGCGTACTTCAATGGCGGCGACTACCAGCCGCAGGCGAGTGTGGCGACCGTGGCCAATGCAATGGACGTCGGTGCGCCGAGCAACTTCGAGCGACTGCGCTGGCTCTACCACGGCGACGACGCGGAACTGCGTGCTGCGTTCCGCGCGTTCGCGGTGGATGACGTGACCATCCGCGCGACGATTGCGGCAGCGCATGCCAGCCGCGGCGAGCTGTTCTGCCCGCACACGGCGACGGCGGTGAAGGTGCTGCAGGACCTGCGTGCGCGCGGTGCCAAGGGCGACTGGGCGGTGGTGGCCACGGCGCATCCGGCCAAGTTCGAGGCCGTGGTCGAGCCGCTGATCGGCGAAGCGGTGGCGGTGCCGCCTGTGCTGGATGCGTTGCTGCAGCGGCCGGCGCACGCCGAACCGTTGGCGGCCGATTACACGGCGTTGCGTGAGGTGTTGCTGCGCTGACCGGCAACCCCACGGACCGCATGCGGTCAGATCAACCCTTCACCGGCCAGCGTGCGCAGCCCGTCCTCGTCGAGGATCTCCACCACGTTCAGGTGGGGCAGGGCGATCAGCCCTTGCTGGCGCAGCTTGGTGAAAGTGCGGCTGACCGTTTCCATGGTCAGGCCCAGATGGTCGGCGATATCGCCGCGGCCCATCGGCAGCGATACGCGCAGGCCGTCGCCACCCAGCTTGGCCTCGCGTGCGGCCAGGCGCAGCAGGAAATCGGCCAGCTTCTCGGCCGGCTGCAGGCGTGCCAGCGCCAGCGCGGCGTCCTGCGCGGCATCCAGTTCCTGGCACGCGCGCTGCAGCAGCTTGCGCTCCAGGTGCGGGAAACGGCTGCGCAGGGCCTTCATCTGTGGCAGCGCGACGCGGCATACACGGCTGTCGGCGATGGCCTCGATGTCGTAGCGGTGGTGGTCGCTGCCGCTCAGGCCCAGGTAGTCGCCGGGCAGCACGAAGCCGTTGATCTGGCGGCGGCCGTCAGCCAGGGTGCGCACCAGGCGCAGTGCGCCGGCAGTCAATGTATAGACATGGTCGCGCTCTTCGCCGGTGCGGGCCAGCGTGCTGCCCATGCCGACCTGCTGCGAGACGGTGACCTGTTCCAGCGCCTGCACTTCATCGGGCGACAGCGCCGAGCACACCGCAAGGTGGCGAACCGAGCAGTGCAGGCAGTCCAGCGTGGTGCAGGACGGCGAGGCGGGATCGTTGGTGGCGGGCGGAGCGCCGGAAGGCCGTGACATGTTGCGGGGGGCGTATCGCGGGCGGGGAGGGCCTTATGATACTTCAAGCGGCCGTTCGACCCTGCCCGAGGCGGGGGCGCTAGAATGTCGCCCCCTCCCACGTCCCGTTCCAGCAGGAGTTCCGCCCGTGATCAAGCCCCGTACCCCGCCCGGCACCCTTGAACTGCTGCCGCGCGAGCAGATTGCGTTCCAGCGCATGCTGGACGTCATCCGCCGCAACTACGAGCGCTTCGGGTTCCTGCCGGTGGAGACGCCGGTGTTCGAGCTGTCCGACGTGCTGCTGACCAAGTCCGGCGGCGAGACCGAGCGCCAGGTGTACTTCGTGCAGTCCACCGGCGCGCTGGCGAACGCGGCCGAATCGGGCGACCGTTCGCTGCCGGAAATGGCGCTGCGCTTCGACCTGACCGTGCCGCTGGCACGCTATGTGGCCGAGCACGAACACGAACTGACCTTCCCGTTCCGCCGCTACCAGATGCAGCGCGTCTACCGCGGCGAGCGCGCCCAGCGCGGACGTTTCCGCGAGTTCTACCAGTGCGACATCGATGTGATCGGCAAGGACAGCCTGAGCGTGCGTTACGACGCCGAAGTGCTGGCGGTCATCCATGCGGTGTTCTCGGAACTGCGCATCGGTGACTTCAGCATCCAGCTGAACAACCGCAAGCTGATGCGCGGCTTCTTCGAGAGCCTGGGCGTGGCCGAGGGCGAGCGTCAGCTGGCCGTACTGCGCGAAGTGGACAAGCTGGACAAGCGAGGCGCCGATTACGTGCGCGAGACGCTGGTGGGCGAGGGCTTCAACATCCCGGCAGAACAGGTCGAGAAGATCCTGTCGTTCGTCGCCGTGCGTTCGCAGGGCCATGCCGATGCGCTGGCGCAGCTGGTCACGCTGGAAGCCGACGCCGGTTCTTCGGAGATCCTGCGTACCGGCATCGCCGAACTGCGCGAAGTGCTGCAGTTGGTGCAGGCGCTGGGCGTGCCGGAAACCGCGTACTGCCTGAACTTCTCCATTGCCCGCGGCCTGGACTACTACACCGGCACCGTCTACGAGACCACGCTGACCGACCACCCGCAGATCGGCTCGATCTGCTCGGGCGGCCGTTACGAAGACCTGGCCAGCCACTACAGCAAGTCGAAGCTGCCGGGCGTGGGTATCTCCATTGGCCTGTCGCGTCTGTTCTGGCAGCTGCGCGAGGCGGGCCTGATCGACGGCATCGAAGCCAGCAGCGTGCAGGCGCTGGTGGCGCTGATGGACGAGCAGGGCATGCCGCAGTCGCTTGACATTGCCCGCCGCCTGCGTGCCGGTGGCATCAACACCGAAGTGCAGATGGAGCCGAAGAAGATCGGCAAGCAGTTCCAGTACGCGGCCAAGGCCGGCATCCGCTTCGTGGTGCTGGCGGGTGAGGATGAACTGGCGCGCGGCGTGGTGGCAGTGAAGGACCTGCTGCGCGAACAGCAGTTCGAAGTGTCGCGCGACGAGCTGGCCAGCACCCTGCTGGTGGAGCTGGAGCAGTCGAAGGCGATGGTGTGATGCGGGTCGCGGCAGGAGGGCTGATCGTCCTCCTGCTGGCCGGCTGCCAGAGCGACCCGGCGCTGCACAGCACGCGGATAGGTCTGGACCAGTACCGGCTGCAGGTTGATCGTTGCCATGTGATCGACAGAGCGCAGCTGGAGAGTGACCTGCAGGCTTTGGCCTCGCGGAAGTGCCCCGCAGGTGCGGGGGCGTTGGAAAACGTTCAGTCCCGGCCGAGCCGGCAGGGCAGCCTGTTCGGCGAATGCCTGCGGCGCGGAGCGCTGCAGGCCGAGGTGCGCTGCCTGCCCTGAGTCGGGCCAGGTTGTTGATTTGAAAGCAGAACGCCCGCCCCTTGGTGGGCGTTTTGCGTTTCTGGACGAAGCGCAGTCGAGCATGGCTCGACTCTACAAAAGCCGGTTCCGATCAGTTTCCCAGCGAGATCCAGCAGATCGCGGCCAACTGTCGAAGGCGGGGTGGGTCCGGTTGAGGGGGCGTGAGCCGCATGGGCCCGAGGCATGCCTCGGGCGGGTTGGGCAGGACGCCCAACCCCGGCCTTGCCGTGTGCGCAGGATTGCGCACACGAGCAAGCGGCGACCGAGCTTACATGGACGTACTTGCAGCGTCCCCCTCGACCGGACCCACCCCGCCATCCCAAGGAATGCCCGCTGTTGCTCTGGCTCTTGCCTCTGCGGGTGCAGGGCAGCAGCCCTGCGGCCCCCTCAATCCTCGATTTGACGCACTGCGCAAGAATGCGTTAATGTACTAACGCGCTATTACATTAATGCATGGAAACCACCCCATGAAAGCCCGCCCCGAGATTGCCGCCAAAGACCCGAAGGCCGACCTGGAAGCCCTGGCCCAAGCCTTTGCCGCCCTGCGCGAGCCGGAACAGGTCGAAGCCTTCCTGCGTGACCTGTGCACCCCGGCCGAGCTGGAAGCCATGGCTGACCGCTGGAAGGTGGTGCCGCTGCTGCAGCAGGGCGTGCCGTACCGCGAGATCCACGAGCGCACCGGCGTCAGCGTGACCACCACCGGACGGGTGGCACGCACGCTTGAGCATGGCCATCGAGGCTATGCCGCCGCCATCGACCGCCTTGCCTCGCGCTGATCCGCGCCCCGTTCCGAACTTCGAGACCTCCCCCATGAGTGCAACCCAGGCAGCGCCGGCACGAGACCGGCTGCGTATCGCCATCCAGAAGAGTGGCCGGCTGGCCGAACCCGCCCGCAACCTGCTCAGCGCCTGCGGCCTGAGCTGGCGCGAGAGCCGCGACAAGCTGTTCTGCTACGGCGAATCGCTGCCGGTGGACCTGCTGCTGGTGCGCGACGACGACATCCCCGGCCTGATCGCCGACGGCGTCTGCGACCTCGGCATCGTCGGCCGCAACGAGCTGGACGAACAGGCCGCGGCACGCCGTCAGATCGGCCTGCCGGACGCCTACCAGGCGCTGCGTGGGCTGGGCTTCGGCCAGTGCCGGCTGATGCTGGCGGTCCCCGAGGAATGGCAGTGGCAGGGTCCGGCGCAGCTGGCCGGCACCCGCATCGCCACCAGTTACCCGGCCATCCTCAAGCAGTGGCTGGCCGAGCAGGGCGTGGACGCACAGGTGGTCGAGCTGTCCGGTTCGGTGGAAATCGCTCCGCGCCTGGGCACCGCCGACCTGATCTGCGATCTGGTGTCCAGCGGCGCCACCCTGCGCGCCAATCAGCTGACCCCGGTGCACAACCTGCTCGACAGCGAGGCGGTGCTGGCCGGCGCGGTGCGCGTGCCGGATGACGCACGTGCATCGCTGCGCGCGATGCTGCTGCGCCGCCTCGACGGTGTGGTGCAGCGCCAGGACCGCAAGCTGCTGATGTTCCGTGCCAGCGAGGACCGCGTCGACGCGCTGGCGCAGCTGCTGGCCGATGCCGAGCCGCTGGTGCGGTTGCCGGCCGATGGCGGCGCGCTGCGCCTGCAGACCATGTGCCCCGGCCCGCTGAGCTGGCAGCGCATGGAGGAACTCGAGCGCGCGGGTGCGCAGGGCCTGATGGTACTGAGCGTGGAGCGATCGCTGGCATGAACCGTCTGATCTGGTCCCGACTTGATGAGGCCGCGCGCAGCGCGGCATTGACCCGCCCGGTGCAGACCGTGGCGCAGCAGACCCGCGATGCCGTGGCCGCGCTGATCGCACAGGTGCGCGCACAGGGCGACGACGCGCTGCGTGCGATCACCGCGCGCTTCGATGGTGTCGAGTTGCCAGCCTTTGAAGTGAGCGAAGCCGAGTTCGCTGCGGCCGAAGCCGCCGTCCCGGCCGAACTGCGCCAGGCCATGGTGGACGCCGCCGAACGCATCGCCCGTTTCCACGCCGCCGGCATGGGTACGGGGTATGCGGTGGAAACCGCACCGGGCGTGGTCTGCGAACGCATGCTGCGTCCGATCGGCCGGGTTGGCCTGTACGTACCGGCTGGCAGCGCGCCGCTGCCGTCCACCGCGTTGATGCTGGGCGTTCCGGCGCAGCTGGCCGGCTGCCCCCAAGTGGTGCTGTGCACGCCGCCGCGCGCCGACGGCAGTGCCGATCCTGCGGTGCTGGTGGCCGCGCGCCTGACCGGCGTGCAGCGCGTGTTCAAGCTGGGCGGCGCCCAGGCGATCGCCGCGATGGCCTATGGCACGGCCAGCATCCCGGCCTGTGACAAGCTGTTCGGTCCCGGCAACAGCTTCGTCACCGAAGCCAAGCAGCAGGTCGCACAGGATGGCGCCGCCGCCATCGACATGCCGGCTGGTCCCTCCGAAGTACTGGTGATCGCCGATGCCGGCGCCAATCCGGCGTTCGTTGCCGCCGACCTGCTGTCGCAGGCCGAGCACGGTCCGGATTCGCAGGTACTGTTGCTGACCGACGCCCCCGCGATGCTGGCGGCGGTCGAGGCTGAGGTGGAGCGCCAGGTGGCCCTGCTGCCGCGCCAGCAGATCGCGCGCCAGGCGCTGTCGGCGTCGCGCCTGATCCAGGTCGATTCGCTGGCCGAGGCGTTCGCGATCAGCAACCGCTACGCGCCCGAGCACCTGATCCTGGCCCTGCGCGAACCGCGCGCGTGGCTGGACGAGGTGCAGGCAGCCGGCTCGGTGTTCCTCGGCGACTACACGCCCGAGGCACTGGGTGACTATTGCAGCGGCACCAACCACGTGCTGCCCACCGCCGGTGCCGCACGTGCCTACAGCGGCGTGAGCGTGGCCAGCTTCCAGAACCTGATCAGCGTGCAGAGCGCCAGCGCTGCAGGATTGGCGGCAATCGGCGGCTGCGCACGCGTCATCGCCAGCGCCGAAGGGCTGGATGCGCACGAGCGTGCAGTGGCCCTGCGCATGGAGGCCGCGGCATGAACGCGGCTATCGATGAGGTGCTCGCACTGGTGCGCCCGGACCTGCAGGCCTTCGCTGGCTACAGTTCGGCGCGCAGTGCAGCGGTGCAGGGCGAGGTCTGGTTGAATGCCAACGAATCGGCCTGGGCGAATCCGGCCGACAGCGCCGGCAGCAGCCGTCGCTACCCCGAGCCGCAGCCGCTGGCCCTGCGCGAGGGCCTGGCTGGGCTGTATGGAGTAACGCCGCAGCAGCTGCTGATCGGCCGCGGCAGCGACGAAGCCATCGATCTGCTGGTGCGTGCCCTGTGCGTGCCGGGCCGCGATGGCGTGCTGGTCACGCCGCCGGTGTTCGGCATGTACGCGGTCTGTGCGCGCCTGCAGGGCGCCGCACTGATTGAAGTGCCCCTGGTGGATACCGAAGACGGCCTGCGTGCCGATCTGGATGCTGTGATCGATACCGCCAAGGCGCGCAACGCCAAGCTGGTCTTCCTGTGCGCACCGTCCAACCCGGCCGGCAGTGACATCGCCCTGGACGAGATCGAGCGCGTCGCCACTGCTCTGCGTGGGCAGGCCCTGGTGGTGGTGGACGAGGCTTATGTCGAGTACACGCAGCGCCCGTCGGCGACCACGTTGCTGGCCGCGCACGCCAATCTGGCGGTGCTGCGCACGTTGTCGAAGGCGCACGCACTTGCGGCCGCGCGCATCGGTACCCTGATCGCCGCGCCGGAACTGATTGCCGTACTGCGCCGCTGCCAGGCGCCGTACCCGGTGCCGACCCCGTGCGCCGAGCTGGCCGTGCAGGCGCTGCAGCCGGCCGCACTGGCACGTACCGCCGAGCGCGTGGCCACGGTCATCGCCGAGCGCGAACGCCTGTTCGCTGCGCTGCCGGGCCTGCCTGGCGTTCGTCGCGTGTACCGCTCGGCCGGCAACTACCTGCTGGTCCGCTTCGCTGATGCGCAGGCAGCGTTCGACACCTTGCTGGATGCCGGTGTGGTGGTGCGCGACCAGCGCGCCGCACCGCAGCTGGGTGATGCACTGCGCATCAGCATCGGCAGCCCCGAAGAGAATGACCGCGTGCTTGCGGCCCTGTCGGCGCGGAGGGCCGCAGCATGACACCAATCCTGTTCATCGACCGCGACGGCACCCTCATCGAGGAGCCGTCCGATTTCCAGATCGACGCCTACGAGAAGCTGCGCTTCGTGCCGCAGGTGATCCCGGCGCTGCTGAAGCTGCGGGATGCCGGCTACCAGTTCGTGATCGTCACCAATCAGGATGGCCTCGGCAGCGACAGCTACCCGCGCGCCAGCTTCGATGGCCCCAACGACCTGATGCTGCAGATCTTCGAGAGCCAGGGGGTCACCTTCCGTGACGTGCTGATCGACTGCAGCTGGCCGCAGGACAAGGCGCCCACCCGCAAGCCGGGCAT
The DNA here is from genome assembly GCF_029842145.1 of Stenotrophomonas sp. GD03794. Classification (NCBI taxonomy): domain Bacteria; kingdom Pseudomonadati; phylum Pseudomonadota; class Gammaproteobacteria; order Lysobacterales; family Lysobacteraceae; genus Stenotrophomonas; species Stenotrophomonas sp. GD03794. The sequence goes on along the minus strand of NZ_JAOCFV010000003.1, from coordinate 68,731 downwards.
CGGCCTGATGACCGCTTACCTGCAGGACCGCAGCATCGACTGGGCGCGTTCGGGCATGGTCGGCGACCGTATCACCGACCTGCAGTTCGCCGACAACCTCAACATCCGTGGCTTCCAGCTGCGCACCGAGCAGTTCGGTGGCGAGTGGGACTGGCCGGGCATCGCCCACGCGCTGGCCGATGCGCCGCGCACCGCCGTGGTCCAACGCAACACCAAGGAGACGAGGATCCGCGTTGAACTGGATCTGGACCGTGCCGGTGATGCGCGCATCGCCACCGGACTGCCGTTCTTCGACCACATGCTGGAACAGATCGGCAAGCACGGCGGGTTCGCGCTGGACATCCAGGCCGAGGGCGACCTGCACATCGACGAGCACCACACCATCGAGGACACCGGGCTGGCGCTGGGTCAGGCCCTGCGCGAGGCGCTGGGCGACAAGCGCGGCATCGGCCGCTACGGCTTCACCCTGCCGATGGACGAGACCCTGGCCAGCGCTGCGCTGGATTTCAGCGGCCGCCCCTATTTCGTGTTCGAGGGCGAGTTCAAGCGTGAGCGCGTGGGCGATATGCCGACCGAGCTGGTGCCGCACTTCTTCCGTTCGCTGTGCGACGCCAGCGGCCTGAACCTCAACCTGCAGGTGCGCGGCGACAACGACCACCACAAGGTCGAGGCCTGCTTCAAGGCACTGGCGCGCGCGCTGCGCCCGGCATTGGCCCGCCAGGGCACGGCACTGCCGAGCACCAAGGGGGCGCTGTGAGCGACGTTGCGCTGATCGATGCCGGCGGTGCCAACCTGGGCTCGGTGCGCTACGCATTGGAGCGCCTGGGCGCGACGGTGCGGCTGGTGCGCGATGCCGACGGTCTGGTCGGTGCGCAGCGGGTGATCCTGCCCGGCGTCGGCGCCGCTGGTCCCGGCATGCAGCGCCTGCATGCGCAGGGCCTGGTGGAACCGCTGCAGCGACTGGAGGTGCCGCTGATGGGCATCTGCCTGGGCATGCAATTGCTGTTCGAACGCTCCGAGGAGGCCGGCGTCGAGACACTGGGATTGATTCCGGGCGTGGTGCGCAAGCTGGTACCGGCCTGTGGCATCCGTGTGCCGCACATGGGCTGGAACCGCCTGCTCCCGCTGCGCGAATCGCTGCTGCTGCAAGGCGTGCCGGAGCGCGCCAGCGCCTACTTCGTGCACAGCTATGCGGCGCCGCTCAATACCCACACCGTCGCTGCCTGCGACCACGGTGGCCTGTTCACTGCCGTGGTGGAGCAGGGGCGTTACTACGGCGCACAGTTCCACCCCGAGCGCTCCGGCGAGACCGGTTCGCTGATGCTGCGCAACTTCCTCGAGGGCACTGCTGCATGAGTTTCATCGTCTACCCCGCGCTGGATATCCGCGACGGCCGCGTGGTGCGGCTGCGCCAGGGTGACTACGCGCAGGAAACCTCGTATGGCGACGATCCGCTGCCGCGTGCACAGGCCTTCGCTGCGCAGGGCGCGCAGTGGATGCATCTGGTCGACCTGGACGCGGCGCGTGCCGGTGGCTACACCCTTGTGCCGCTGCTGGCGTCGATCCGTGCGCAGACGCCGCTGCAGGTGCAGACCGGCGGTGGCGTGCGCGGACGCGACGACGTGGCGCGCATCCTCGATGCCGGCGCCGGCCGCGTGGTGGTGGGTTCGCTGGCAGTACGCCGCCCCGACGAAGTGGTCGGCTGGCTGGAGGAGTTCGGCGCCGAGCGCATCACCATCGCGCTGGATGCCCGCCAGGATGCCCAGGGCCAATGGCAGTTGCCGGTGCACGGCTGGACCGAGAACGCCGGCGTGACCCTGGATGACCTGGCCCTGCGTTATGCGCGTGCCGGCATGCGCCACCTGCTGTGCACCGACATCGCCCGCGATGGCATGCTGGCCGGGCCCAACATCAGCCTCTACCAGCACCTGTCGGCGCTGCTGCCGGGCGTGGCGGTGCAGGCCTCCGGTGGCATCCGTGACGTGGCCGATGTGGCCGAGGCGCGTGTTGCCGGCTGCGGCGGTGCCATCCTCGGCAAGGCCCTGCTGGAGCAGCGCATGGACCTGAGCGAGGCGCTGGCATGTTGAGCCGCCGCATCATTCCGTGCCTGGACGTGCGCGATGGCCGCGTGGTCAAGGGCGTGCGCTTCCGCGATCACGTCGACATGGGCGACATCGCCGAGCTGGCGCAGCGCTACCGCGACCAGGGTGCCGACGAGCTGGTGTTCTATGACATCGGCGCCAGTCCCGAAGCACGGTCGGTCGACGTCGCCTGGATCGAGCGCATCGCACGCCTGATCGACATTCCGTTCTGCGTGGCCGGTGGCATCGACAGCGTGGAAACCGCGCGTCGCGTGCTGTTCGCCGGTGCCGACAAGGTGTCGATCAACTCGCCTGCGCTGGGCCGCCTCGAACTGATCACTGAACTGGCCGACGAGTTCGGCGTGCAGTGCGTGGTGGTGGGTGTGGACTCGGTACGCGAAGCGGACGGCCAGTGGCGGGTACGCCGTTTCAGTGGCGACCCGGACAAGACCCAGGCGGTACCGCTGCGGACCCTGGACTGGATCGTCGAAGCGCAACGGCGTGGCGCTGGCGAAATCGTGTTGAACTGCATGGACAGCGATGGCGTACGCCGTGGCTACGATGTCGTGCAGCTGCAGCAGGCGCGGGCCCTGTGCCAGGTGCCGCTGATCGCCTCGGGTGGTGCCGGTGCGATGGAGCACTTCGCCGAAGCCTTCGACCAGGCCGACGTCGACGGCGCGTTGGCGGCCAGCGTGTTCCACAGCGGCGCCATCGCCATTCCGGAATTGAAGCGCTACCTGCGCGGACAGCAGATCGAGGTGCGGGATGTCTATTGAAGTGAGGCCATCGCTGGATGCGCTGCAGGCGCTGGACTGGGGCAAGGGCGACGGCCTGCTGCCGGCGGTGGTGCAGGAAGCCGATACCCTGCAGGTGCTGATGCTCGGCTATGTCAGCGCCGAGTCGCTGGCGGCCACGCTGGCCATCGGCCACATGACCTTCTTCAGCCGCAGCAAGCAGCGGTTGTGGACCAAGGGCGAGCAGTCCGGCAACGTGCTGGTGGTGCAGTCGATCAGCGTCGACTGCGATGCCGACACGCTGCTGGTGATGGCACGCCCGGCCGGGCCAACCTGCCATACCGGTGCCGAGAGTTGTTTCGACCAGGCACCGAAGGACTTCCTGGGCGGGCTGGGCCAGCTGGTGGCGATGCGCGAGGCGCAGCGCCCGCCAGGCAGCTACACCACCAGCCTGTTCGAGGGCGGCATCCGCCGCATCGCGCAGAAGGTGGGCGAGGAGGGCGTGGAGACCGCATTGGCCGCCGTGGCGCAGGATGATGAGGCGCTGCTCGGCGAGGCTTCGGACCTGCTGTACCACCTGCTGGTGCTGCTGCGCGCGCGAGGCTTGTCGCTGGATGATGCGCGGGCGGTGCTGGAAAAGCGTCATCGTTGAAGAGCGGTAGTGCCGGCCGCTGGCCGGCAACCTCATGATCGTCGGGCATCGGCTGGTTGCCGGCCAGCGGCCGGCACTACCGGCAATGCGCCATCACGTGCGCGATGTCATCAGCGGAATCTACAATAGGCGGTCTTTCTTTCCCGGACCGCCCATGAAACTGCCTGCCACCTGGCTGTGCTGCCTGTTGCTGACCTCGCCGGCCTGGGCCGCGGATACCGTGGTCAGCGGCAAGGTCTACCTGGAGCGCGACGGCAAACCCGGGCGCGGTGCGACCGATCCGGGCCTGGCCGGGGTGCAGGTTTCCAACGGCGAGACCATCGTCAAGACCGCCGCCGACGGCAGCTACAGCCTGCCAGTGCGCGACGGCCAGACCGTATTTGTGATCAAGCCTGATGCGTACGCCTTCCCGAAGGCCACCGACGGCCTGCCTTCGTTCTGGCGCCACTACCGCCCGAACGGTTCACCGGCACTGAAGTACGGTGGCATCGCCGCGACCAGCGACGTCACCCGCAACTGGGATTTCGCCCTGCAGTCGGATCGCCATGACAGCCGCCGTGGTTTCCAGATGCTGGTGTTCACCGATTCGCAGACCGCCAGCCTGAAGGACATCGGCTACTACCAGCAGTCGATCGTGGCGCCGCTGGTTGGCCAGACCAGGGCGCGCATGGGCACCACCCTGGGCGACATCGTCAACGATGACCTGGCCCTGTACCCGGCGATCAACAAGGTCACCACCGAGCTCGGTGTGCCGTGGTTCCACGTGCCGGGCAACCACGATCTCGATTTCGATGCGGCCAGCGACGAGCACTCACTGGACAGCTGGCGCAACATCTACGGCCCGGACACCTACGCGGTGGAAGAGGGTGGCGCCAGCTTCGTGTTCCTGGACGACGTGGTCTACGACCCCAAGGCCAAGCCGAAATACATCGGCGGCCTGCGCGAAGACCAGTTCGCTTTCCTCGCCAGCTACCTGAAGGGCCTGCACAAGGATCGCCTGCTGGTGCTGGGCATGCACATCCCGCTGTTCGACGCCGCGCCGGGGCGCGAGACCTTCCGCCACGCCGACCGCCAGCGCCTGTTCGACCTGCTCAAGGACTTCCGCAACGTGCTGGTGCTCAGCGGCCACAGCCACACCCAGCAGCACGTCTACCACGGCAAGGCCGAGGGCTGGAACGGCGACAAGCCGCTGCACGAATACAACGTCGGTGCCAACTGCGGTGCGTTCTGGTCGGGCGTCAAGAACGCCGCCGGCGTGCCGGACAGCACCATGAGCGATGGCACGCCGAAGGGCTATGCGCTGCTCGATGTGGCCGGCAACGGCAGCTACAAGCTGCAGTACCGCGTGGCCGGCCAGCCGGCCAGCGAGCAGATCGGCCTGCATGCACCCAAGGTGCTGCGCCAGGGCGCCTACCCGGCCTGGGGCATCTATGCCAACGTCTACATGGGTGAGGACGCCAGCGTGGTCGAGTACCGCGTGGATGGCGGCGCGTGGCAGCCGATGAAACAGGTCAGCCAGCCCGATCCGCGCCTGATGGTGGAGAACGTGGCCGACGATCTTGCCAACAACCTGCGCGGTTACGACCGTTCGCCGGAGGCCACCGCGTCGCCGCACCTGTGGCGGGGCGCGCTGCCGACCGACCTGGCAACAGGCAGCCACAAGGTCGAAGTACGCTCCACCCAGCCTGATGGTGCAGTGTTCACCGCCACCACCAGCTACAGCCTGCAGACTGCCCAGCCCTGATCCAGGGCGCCGCTGCCCAACGCGAAAGGACCCCGCATGGATATCCGCTTCATGGCCGGCACCACGCCGGTGACCCTCAGCCGCCACTGGTTCACCGGCGCGATGCTGCTGCGGAGCGCCACCGAGAAGGTCTGGGTGCAGCACCCGCTGCATCCGGGCACCCACTTCTCGTTCTCGCTGGTACAGTCGTGGCTGCGTCACATCGCCGGCCATGAAGTACTGGTCGAGCGCACCCGGCCGCTGTTGTTCGCCGGCTTCCGCCCGCAGCGCCTGCGCGTGCTGGTGGATGGCGTGCAGGTGGCCGAACAGGAAGGCATGTAGGCCAACCTGAACCATCGGCGCGCTAGGCAAAGCCGCCCCGATGCCTGAGAATCGGGGCGATTCAATCGATCCAAGCAGGCCAGCGTGACCATCGCAGCAGCGTCCCCGGTTTCCTCCGACTCCGCCCGCGGCGGTCTTCCGCGCCATCTGGTCGTTGCCGATGTCGGCGGCACCTTCGCCCGCCTGGCCTTGGCTGAGACGCAGCCCGGGCAGGCGCCCAGTCTGGGCAGCCATCGCACCTATGCCTGCGCCGAGCATCCCAGCCTGGCCGCGATCCTGGCCGATTTCACCAGTGGCCTCGGCCAGCCGGTGCAGACCGCGGTGGTCGCCATCGCCGGCCTGCTCGATGGCGATGTGCTGATCAACTCGAACCTGCCGTGGACAGTCTCGCTGTCGACCACGCGCGAACAGTCCGGCCTGCGCGAACTGCAGCTGATCAATGATTTCGAAGCGGTGGCGCTGGCCATCCCGTTCCTGCAGCCGGAAACCCTGGTGCCACTGAACGGCGACGCCGATCCGGCGCAGGCCTTCCCGGCGCTGGTGCTGGGTGCCGGTACCGGCCTGGGTGCCGCGCTGCGTTTCGCCGATGGCGAGCGCCCGGTGCTGGCCAGCGAGATCGGCCATGCCGCGCTCGGCGCCGGCAACGCGCTGGAACTGCAGGTGCTGGGCAAGTTGCTGCAGCGCTGGGCGCACGTGGACAACGAGCGAGTGCTGTCCGGCAGCGGCCTGATGAACCTGTATCCGTGCCTGTGCGAACTGCGCGGCGTCACCCCGGTGTGGACCAGCACCGAGGCACTGATCGGCGCCGCGCGCAGTGGCGAGGACGCGCTGGCGGTGGAGACGCTGCATGTCTTCTGTGCCTGGCTGGGCAGCCTGGCCGGCGACGCGGCGATCGCCGTCGGCGCGCGCTCGGTATACCTGGCCGGTGGCATTTCCGCGCATGTGCAGGATTTCCTGGCCGATGGCCGCTTCCGTGAGCGCTTCCTCAACAAGGGCGTGCTGACCGAGGTGCTGCGGCAGGTGCCGGTGTGGCGCGTGGAGCACGGCCAGCTGGGCGTGCTCGGTGCAGCGGTCTGGCATGCCGCACGGCAGCCTACGCACGACTGATCGGCAGGGCCGGCATCGGGCCGGCCATGCATTGCAGACTGGGAGGGGAAGATGGTGGATCGCAGGCAGTTCCTGCAGGCCGGTGCACTGGCCGCAGGCATGGCGGCATTGCCGGGCGTGCAGGCGCGCACGCAGGGTGGGGCCAAGGTGGTTTCGACCTGGGACTTCGGCGTACCGGCCAACCAGGCCGCATGGAAGGTACTGGCGCAGGGCGGCAGCGCGCTGGATGCGGTGGAAGCGGGCGCACGCTGGGCCGAGAGCGAGCTGTGCAACCCCACCGTCGGCCATTGCGGCAACCCGGATCGCGATGGCGTGCTCAGCCTGGACGCGAGCATCATGGACGGCGATGGCCGTTGCGGTGCAGTGGCCGCGCTGGTCGACATCCTGCATCCGGTGTCGGTGGCCCGCAAAGTGATGGAGAACAGCCCGCACGTGCTGCTGGTGGGCGAGGGCGCGCAGCAGTTCGCGGTGCAGCAGGGTTTCGAGCGCAAGCACCTGCTGACGCCGCAGGCTGAAGCGGCCTGGCGCGAGTGGCTGAAGACCGAAAAGTACCGGCCGCAGATCAACGCCGAGCGCCGTGGTATTCCCGGCAACAGCGACAACCACGACACCATCGGCATGCTGGCACTGGATGCCAATGGCCATCTGGCCGGTGCCTGCACCACCAGCGGCATGGCCTGGAAACTGCACGGTCGCGTTGGCGACAGTCCGATCATCGGTGCCGGCCTGTACGTCGACAACGACGTGGGCGCGGCCACTGCTTCGGGCGTGGGTGAAGAGATGATCCGCAACGCCGCCTCGTTCCTGGTGGTCGAGCTGATGCGCCAGGGGCGCTCGCCGGCGCAGGCCTGCCGCGAAGCGATCGACCGCGTGGTGCGCAAGCGCCCGGAAGCGAGCAAGACACTGCAGGTCTGCTTCCTGGCCATGAACAAGCAGGGCGAGGTCGGCGCTTACGCGCTGCATCGCGGCTTTGTCTACGCGGTCTGCGATGGGCAGCGCCAGGATGACCTGCGCGATTCGCCGTCGATCTACACGAGCACCCAGGCGTGAGCACGCGGCGGACCCTGGAGATCGCCAGCAACTCGCTGGCCTCGGCGCTGGCCGCACAGGCCGGCGGCGCCGATCGTATCGAGCTGTTCGACAACCTGGCCGAGGGCGGCACCACGCCGTCGTTCGCCAGCATCGCGATGGCCCGCGAACGCCTGTCGATTCCGCTGTTCGTGCTGGTGCGGCCGCGCCCGGGCGACTTCCACTACGACGCGCTGGAAACCGAACTGATGCTGCGTGACATCGCGCAGTGCCGCGCGCTGGGCTGCGATGGCGTGGTGATCGGCGCGCTGGATGTGCAGGGCGGGATCGACGTGGCACTGTGCCGCGAGCTGGTGCAGGCTGCCGGGCCGCTGCAGGTGACCTTCCATCGCGCCTTCGACGCCGCCCGCGATGTGCCGGTCGCGCTGGAGCAGGTGATCGGGCTGGGTTGCCAGCGCGTGCTGACCTCGGGCGGCGAGGTCAGCGCCGAGGCCGGTGCCGATGTGCTGGCAGGCCTCGTTACCCAGGCAGCGGGCCGCATCACGGTGATGGCGGGCGCCGGATTGGCACCGGGCAACATCGCAACCGTCGCACGGCAGACCGGCTGCACCGAACTGCACGCCTCGGCCAAGGGCCTGCGGCGCTCGGCGATGCAGTTCCAGAACCCGGCTTTGCGAGGGCTGGACCCGGACTGGAGCCAGACCGCCACTGCCACTGTGGCCGCGCTGCGGCAGGCGCTGGACGTCTGATCGCAAGCCCGGGGTCGGATCCCTTCGCAGAAGGGCTCTGACCCCATCTGGATGCAGTCGGGTCAGAGCCCCTCTGCGAGGGGATCCGACCCCTTACGGCAACCCGCCACGGACAAAACCGTTCCGCGCGCGTTTGTCGCAATCGTGTCACCACTTCGTGCTTTGTTCTCTCAGCGATATCACGCAACTCTTTGATTGTCATGGCTGGCGAAGGCCGTTAGCGGCATTCCGCCGCGTGTTGCTGCGCCGCCACATGCTGGGCATGGTTCAGCTGTGCTTTAGTTTGGATCGATCCACAGGGGAGGGCGCCGTATCGGTCTTGAACCGATCCAGGTGCCCGGATCAGCCGTAGTGCCGCGCCACCACCCGTCCGTGCGTCCACACTTTCGAAGAGCAACCACCCATGGCTCAGATCGTTCGCAAGCGTCGTCACCTGCTGTCCCAGGCCCTGGTCCTGGCCCTGTTGCCCCTGGCGGCCAGTGCGCAGGAGGCCGCCAACTCGTCCACCAAGGATCTCGACGCGGTCACCGTCACCGGTTCGCGCATCAAGCGCGCCAGCGTTGAAGGCCCGGCGCCGGTCAACGTGATCACCGCCGCGCAGATCCAGAAGGAAGGCTTCGTCAGCGTGTACGACGCGCTGAAGACCCTCACCGAAGCCACCGGCACCGTTGAAGCTGCCTCGCAGTGGGGCTCGCACACGCCCAATGCCAGCGGCCTGAACCTGCGCGGGATGGGCCCGAACCGTTCGCTGCTGCTGGTCAACGGGCGCCGTGTAGCCGACTATCCGCTGCCCTACGGCGGCGAAACCAACTTCTCCAACTACGGCAACATTCCCGCTGCCGCAGTCGAGCGCATCGAAGTACTGACCGGTGGCGCCTCGGCCATCTATGGTTCCGATGCGATCGCGGGCGTGGTCAACGTCATCCTGAAGACCAACTATGACGGCGACGAAGTACGCGTGCGCGGTGGTACCTCCACCGAAGGCGGCCGCGATACCTGGGATCTGTCCTGGGCCGGCGGCAAGACCGGCGACAACTGGAGCGTGACCTACGCGCTGCAGTACACAAAGCGCGATCCGCTGTTCGGCCGTGACCGCCCGCAGATGGACGATGCCGATGATGCGCCGTACCCGTCCTGGAACATGGAACAACGCAAGGTCGGCTTCCGTCCCACTGCCGGCCTGGCGCTGATCGATCCGACCACCGGCCAGCGCCTGACGCCGCCCACCGGCACCTGCGAGAAGTTCGACGGGGAGTACTACACCGCCGATCGCCTGGTCTACAACTACGCCGCCAACACCATCACCAACACCGGCCGCCTGTGCGGCATGAGCGCCGACTACGCCAACTGGCTGCTCACCGGTGGTGCCGAGAACGTGTCCGGCAACCTGTATGCCACCTTCGATTTCAGCAACGACCTGCAGGCCTGGACCAACCTGGCGGTGTACCGCTCCGAGGCGATCTGGGGCACCAATCCGCCCAGCGTGTCGCTGATCGACGATGACAACGGCTACTACTGGGATGCCAACCGCAACCGCCCGATCCTCGGCGTGCGCCAGTTCACCCCGAACGAGGTGGGCGGCCTGGATACGCTGCGTAACACCAACCGCGAACTGTCCTGGGACTGGAGTGCGGGCCTGCGTGGACGCCTGGCCGATCGCTTCGACTGGAGCGCCACGGTGGGGCGTTCCTATTACCGCGTGGAAGAACGGCAGAACGTGGTCGACAAGCAGAAGTCGTACGACTATTTCCTCGGCCCGAAGCTGGGCACTACCGCCGACGGCGAGGCGATCTATGCGTTGAACGAATCGCGCTGGTGGAACCCGCTGACGCCGGATCAGTACTGGCAGATGGGCACCGTGGCGAAGAACCGTGCGTCCTCATGGGTCAACCAGGCGTCGGCGGATATCACCGGCGAGCTGTTCCAGGGCTGGGCCGGTCCGATCTCGTTCGCGGCGGTGGCCGAAGTCGCGCAGCAGGGCTACCACCTCAGTCCCGATCCACGCGCCGGCATCGACTTCGACCTGCAGAACGTCGATCGCGGTGGCGGCGAGCGCACCCGCTATTCGGCCGGTGTCGAGTTCAAGATTCCGCTGCTGGACAGCGTGACCGCCACTGCGGCCGCGCGCTATGACCGCTATGGCAGCTACAAGGCTGACAACAGCGGCGAAGCGCTGGACATCGGCAGCCAGAAGGAGACCACCTGGAACGTCGGTCTGGAATGGCGCCCGGCGGAGTCGCTGCTGGTGCGTGGCTCCTATGCCACCAGCTTCCATGCGCCGGACATGCACTATCTGCTCGGTCAACCGAGCAGCTCCGAAGTGCAGACCTATGACCGCCTGCGCTGCATCCAGAGCGGTGCCTACCTGGTCAACAACTGTGGCGTGGGCAACACCGATGTCTGGTACACCTTCGACGTGAACCGGCGTGGCACGCCGTTGCTGCGTTCGGAAACCGGCGATTCGTGGACGGTCGGTTTCGTCTGGGACGTGATGCCGAACTTGTCGGTCAGTGCCGACTACTGGGCGATCAAACTGGAAGACATGATCGTCGACGTTGGCGCCGACGAGGTACTGGCCAGCGAAGCGGGCTGCCTGACCGGCAAGAACATGGACGGTACGCCGTGGGCCAATCCGGCCGGTGGCGAGTACTGCGCCGGCATCCTGGCCCGCGTGAACCGTGACAGCAACGGTCGCCTGGTATCGATCGAGCGCGGCCCCTTCAACCTGGCCAGCCGCGAAGTGCGCGGCATCGACCTGACCGCGCGCTATCGCCTGGAAACCGCGCAGTGGGGCAGCTTCCAGCTCGGCCTGAACTACACCAACCAGATCTCGACCAAGGAGCAGCGCTACGCCAACGATCCGAACCCGGAGCGTCGTGACCGTGACCTGCGCAGCAAGCTGCGCGCGAGCCTGGCCTGGCAGCGTGGCAATTGGAATGCCAACGTCTATGCCGATCGCATCGGTTCGGTGCCGGGCGTGCGCTACCACTGGGGCACCGATCGCCTGAACAATCCTGGCGGCTGCCTGCCGTTCGCCGATGGTTACGTGCCCAGCGACAGCCCGTCGCTCAACTGCCTGGAACCGGCCACGCGTCCGGATGGCTCGCCGAATCCGAATCCCAACGCCGGCCAGCAGACGGCGCGCTACTACGGGCGGGTGGGGCCGTTCATCACCTGGAACTTCAACGTGGGCTACCAGGTGACCGAGCACGCCAAGGTCAACGTCTACGTCAACAACGCGTTCAACTCGGCCAGCTGGAACCACAAGGACCCGTACAAGCTGGACTACGATTTCGCCCCGACCCGCCTGCTCGGCGCGGTTGGCCGCGAGTTCGCGTTGGAGTACGTGTTCACCTTCTGAGGTGGATTGCGGGCGGTACGCCGGGCATGGCCCGGCGCTACCGGCTGGACGGGGTGGCTGGATTTGACCTTCCCACGATGGCAAGGTTTAGCCTGTCCGCATCCAGAAGGAACCCCGGGAATCCGATCATGAGCACGCCCCGCGCCACTGCAGTCCCCGCAAGCCCGTCCACCATCAGCCTGCCCATCGAGGGCATGACCTGCGCCAGCTGCGTCGGCCGTGTCGAAGCGGCGCTGTCCAAGGTCGAGGGCGTCGGCAGTGTTTCGGTCAATCTGGCCACCGAGCGCGCGGATATCCGCCCGTCCGGTCCGGTCGATCGCGCCGCGCTGATCCAGGCGGTGGAGCGGGTGGGCTATGACGTGCCGGCCGGCACCATCGAGCTGGCAGTGGAAGGCATGACCTGTGCCTCCTGCGTCGGTCGCGTCGAGCGCGCGCTGCTGGCGGTACCGGGCGTCAGCCAGGCCAGCGTCAACCTGGCCACCGAACGCGCCACGGTGCGCGGCGTGGCCGCTGTGGATGCGCTGGTAGCGGCCATCGACAAGGTCGGTTATGCCGCCCGTGCCATCGAAGCAGGCGTTCAGTCCGATGACGAAGCGGCGGAAAAGAAGGATGCCGAGCGCGCCGAACTGAAACGCGACCTGATCGTGGCCACCGCACTTGCACTGCCGGTGTTCGTGCTGGAAATGGGTTCGCACCTGATTCCCGGCATGCACGAATGGGTGATGGCCACCATCGGCATGCAGACCAGCTGGTACCTGCAGTTCGTACTGACCCTGCTGGTGCTGGCCATTCCCGGCCGCCGTTTCTACCAGAAGGGTTTCCCGGCACTGCTGCGGCTGGCGCCGGACATGAACTCGCTGGTGGCGGTGGGTACCGCCGCAGCGTTCGGTTACTCGGTGGTGGCGACCTTTGCACCGCGGTTGCTGCCGCCGGGCACGGTGAACGTCTACTACGAAGCAGCGGCGGTGATCGTCGCGCTGATCCTGCTCGGCCGTTTCCTTGAGGCGCGCGCGAAGGGCCGTACCTCGGAGGCGATCAAGCGCCTGGTCAACCTGCAGGCCAAGGTCGCGCATGTGATCCGTGACGGCCGCACGATCGAGATCCCGGTCAACGAGGTTCTGAGCGGCGATGTGGTGGAAGTGCGCCCGGGCGAGCGCGTGCCGGTCGATGGCGAGGTGATCGAGGGGCGCAGCTACATCGACGAGTCGATGATCAGTGGCGAACCGATTCCGGTCGAGAAGCAGCCGGGCAGCAGCGTGGTCGGCGGCACGGTCAACCAGAAAGGTGCATTGACCGTGCGTGCCACGGCGGTGGGCGCGCAGACCATGCTGGCGCAGATCATCCGCATGGTCGAACAGGCACAGGGCTCGAAGCTGCCGATCCAGGCGGTGGTCGACAAGGTCACCCTGTGGTTCGTGCCGGCGGTGATGCTGGCCGCACTGGCGACCTTCGCGGTCTGGTTGATCTTCGGCCCATCGCCGGCGCTGAGCTTCGCGCTGGTCAATGCGGTGGCGGTACTGATCATCGCCTGCCCGTGTGCAATGGGCCTGGCCACGCCGACGTCGATCATGGTCGGAACCGGTCGTGGCGCCGAGATGGGCGTGCTGTTCCGCAAGGGTGAAGCACTGCAGTTGCTGAAGGACGCGCAGGTGGTGGCGGTGGACAAGACCGGCACGCTGACCGAAGGCCGCCCGCGCCTGACCGACCTAGAGATCGCCGACGGCTTTGATCGCGCCACAGTGCTGGCCGCCGTCGCCACCGTGGAATCACGTTCGGAGCATCCGATCGCCCGCGCCATTGTCGATGCAGCCACCGAGCAGGGCCTCGCGCTGCCGTCGATGATTGATTTCGAGTCGGTCACCGGCATGGGCGTACGCGCCAGCGTGGAGGGTGCGCGTGTGGAGGTCGGTGCTGATCGCTTCATGCGCGACCTGGGCGTGGATATCACCGCATTTGCGGCGCTGGCGGCCGAACTCGGCGCGCAGGGCAAGTCGCCGTTGTACGCGGCCATCGATGGACGCCTGGCAGCGATCATCGCAGTATCCGATCCGATCAAGCCGAGCACGCCGGCCGCGATCGCGGCACTGCACCAGCTCGGCCTGAAGGTGGCGATGATCACCGGTGACAATGCCGGCACCGCGCAGGCGATCGCACGCCAGCTCGGTATCGATGAAGTCGTGGCCGAGGTGCTGCCGGAAGGCAAGGTCGAAGCGGTGCGCCGTTTGAAGGCCACCCATGGCCATGTCGCCTTCGTTGGTGACGGCATCAACGATGCGCCGGCACTGGCCGAAGCCGATGTCGGCCTGGCGATCGGTACCGGCACCGATATCGCGGTGGAGTCGGCCGATGTGGTGCTGATGTCGGGCAACCTGCAGGGCGTGCCGAATGCCATCGCACTGTCGAAGGCAACGCTGGGCAACATCCGGCAGAACCTGTTCTGGGCCTTCGCCTACAACACCGCATTGATTCCGGTGGCGGCCGGCGTGCTGTACCCGGTATGGGGTGTGCTGCTGTCGCCGGTGTTCGCCGCCGGTGCGATGGCACTGTCCAGCGTGTTCGTGCTGGGCAACGCACTGCGCCTGCGCCGCTTCCAGCCGCCGATGGCGGATGCCCCCGCTGCGAGCCACTGAAGGAGAACCGCATGAACATCGGTGAAGCCGCCAAGGCGTCCAGCGTTTCGGCGAAGATGATCCGCTACTACGAACAGATCGGCCTGATTCCTGCGGCCGATCGCACCGAGTCCGGCTACCGGGCATATTCGCAGACGGACATCCACCGCCTGCGCTTCATTCGGCGGGCGCGCGATCTTGGCTTCCAGGTGGCCGAGATCACCGATCTGCTCGGCCTGTGGAACGACACCTCGCGGCACAGTGCCGACGTCAAGCAACTTGCCGAACAGCACATCGCCGACCTGGAGCAGCGTATCGAAAGCATGCGGCAGATGGCCGACACGCTGAAGTCGTTGATCAGCTGCTGTGCGGGCGATGAGCGCCCGGAATGCCCGATCCTGCAGCGGCTGGGCGAAGACGAAGAGACCTTGGCACCGCCGGAGACCGCGAAGACCGGTGCAGTACGGCGCCGCACGCACAAGCACTGACCTGGCGTTGCATGCATGAAAAAACCCGCCCGGTGCAGCTGCACCGGGCGGGTTTTTCGTTGCAGGCGCAGGGCAGGGAATCAGGCCGTGCGCGGCGGGAAGCCTGCATCGGTCAGCGCCGCCACGATCTGCGCTTCGCTGGCCGAGGTCTGCACCTGCACGCGACGGCTGGCCGGATCTGCCTGCACGCTGGCCTGCGGATCGACCAGCTCGATCGCCTTGGTCACGCTGCGCGCGCAGCCGCCGCAGGTCATGCCTTCAACATGGAATTCCATCTGTAGCTCCTTCGGTGCTCTTGGGATGGAGCCAGTGTGCACCTTCCAACGATGGCAGGGTCAAGCGCCGGGCTGAACGACAGGCAAGGCGCCGACAAAAAACGGCAGCCACCTGTACCAGCGTGGCTGCCGTGGAGGAACGTCCCCGCCAGGGCGGGGCGTGGGCTGCGCCGGGCGGGCCCGGGCAACCCGTGGTGCCTCAGAACTTCCAGGTAGCGCCGAAGTACAGCTGGCGGCCTGCATAGGTATTGGAGATCAGGCGTGCCTTGGTGTCGCTGCCCAGGTGCACGCGCTGCTCGGACTTGGTGGCATTGATCACCGAGGCGGTCAGGGTCCAGTCCGGGGTCAGGTTGTAGGCCACGTTCAGATCCAGCTGGTCATACGGCTCGGTGTAAATGGTGAGGCCGTTGTTGAGTCCACCGACCACCTGGCCGCGACGGTTGAACGAGGCGCGCGCGAGGAACTTCTCGTTCTCGTAGAAGACCGTCACGTTGGCCTGGTTCTTGGCGCTGCCGACCAGCGGCGAGGAGCCGATTTCCTGCCCGTCCAGAACAATCGAGGCCAGGTTGGTGTCGTTGTAGGTGTAGTTGGCCTGCACGCCGAAGCCGAAATCGAAGGTGTACTGGCCATACAGCTCGACGCCCTGCGAGACACCATCGCGGCCATTGGCCTGGGTCTGGTAGCGCTGCACGTTCACCGCTTCACCGTTGATGACCATCGGCGTGTCGCGCACCACCGGCAGGGTGAAGTTGTCCACGTTCTTGCGGAACAGGCCGACGCCGGCGACCGCGCCCGGCTGGAAGTACCACTCCAGGCCCAGGTCGAACTGGGTGGCCTTGAACGGTTCCAGCTGCTTGTTGCTGCCCTGGCCGACCCAGCCTGCGGTCGATGCGCCACCGGCAACGCGGCGATCATTGACGTACTCCTCGCTGTAGTAGCTCAGTGCGCCCGGTGCTGCGATGTCGGTGTAGCCAGGGCGGGCGATCACCTTCGATGCGGCACCACGCAGCACCAGCGTGTCGGTGATGTCCCAGGCGATATTGAAACTCGGCAGTACGTCGGTGTAGGTACGATCCACGCCGATCAGGCTGTAGGTCTTGCTCTGCGCCAGATCGTACGGCAGGCGCAAGAAGCCGCTCTCGCAGCTGTAGGTCGGGTAGGCCGCAGCGGCCGGATCGGTGCACGCCATCGGTGCGCCCGACGCGTTGTCCAGGAAGTAGTCGTTGAACTTCTCGATCGAGTCGGAGGACTGCGCGAACTGCTTGGTGCGCACCACGCGCACGCCGACATTGCCGCGCACGCGTTCGGTGCGGAAGTTGGCCTGGAAGTAGCCCGAGTAGATCTTCTCGTTGACGTTGTAGACGAAGTCTTCCTCGGTACGGTTGTGCGAACCGCCGTAGGTCTTGTTCAGGTAGTCGATGTAGGCCGGGTAGTTGATGCCCGGGAACACATTGGCGTTGAAGCCGCCGGCAATGTTGCTGATCGGGTTGGACAGGAAGAAGCCCGGTTGCGCATCACCGGCGGTCGGGTCGCAGCCCGCCTGGTAGCGGCCGTCCTTATAGTCGGCAGGATCGCGGCCCTGACAGGTCCAGTAGGTGTTGCCGGTATTGCGATGGACCTTGCCGTCACGGTATTTGGCGCCGAACTGGATCGAGTCCAGCCAGCCGGACTCGAACAGCTTGGTCACGTCAGCCTGGAAGTAGTTCTGCTTGACCTCGGTGCGCTTCCACGACGAATCGGTCGAGCCGGTATCGACTTCGGCGATGCCGTTCATCAGCTGCTGCTGCAGGTCGGGCGAGAAGGTGGCCGAGGGCGTGCCGGTCAGGTCCCAGGCGCTGTACAGGTTGCCCGGCAGGTAGTCGTTGCCGACCTTGCGGCGCGGCTTGGCCGACATGCGGAAGTTCATCGACGGACCACCTTCGGACCAGGTGCGGCCACCGGTGAACGAGGCCTTCCACAGTGGGCTGATGTCCCAGTCGATGGTCAGGTCGGCAGTCTGCGAGAGCGCCTTTTCCTTGCTGTAGCCACCGGTCAGCTGCGGTGTCGGAACCGTGCAGTCGTCCGGGCCCCAACCGCCGGGCTTGAGGCCGGCGGCCTTGGCCTGGTCTTCGCTGCAGTAGTAGGTCTTTCCGGCCAGCTTTTCGAACTGGGCGCCGGTAACGGTGTTGCCGCTGGGATCGAAATCCAGGCCGTTGAGCAGGCGGCCACCGGCCCAGTTTCCGTCGCCGTTGAAGCGGGCCATGCTCCATTCCGGAATCTTCAGCATGTTCTGGGTGTAGTCACCCTGCAGCTCGAAGCGGAAGTAGTTGGCCGTCATCGTGACGTTGTCGACGGGCTTGAACTGGAAGGTCAGCTGGCCGCCCTTGCGCTCGCGCTTTTCTTCCTTCACCGCGAAGTTGACCGACGTCGGCATGAAGAAATCGCTGTAGTTGCCGCCGGTCTGGTTGTTGAAGCCGGACCTGCCCCACCAGTAGTGGATGCCATCCTGCGCCTGTACGTTGCCATAGGCATCGCGCGCCTTGCCGGCGCCATACCACTGGTAGTCCTCGGTGCTGGCTTCCATGGTGCGGGTGGTGCGCTTCTGCTGGGTCACGCCGACCAGCACGCCGAAACGCTCGTCCTTGCTGTGCCACGAATACAGCGCGGAGGCCTGCGGGTCGATATCGTGGTGGGTATCGGAGGAGGTGCCCTCGAGCGTGACGAAGCCCGAGTTGGATTCCATGTCCAGCGGGCGACGGGTGTGCAGGATGACCGTGCCGCCGATGCCGCCTTCATCGATGCGTGCTTCCGGCGACTTGAACAGCTCGGCGCTGGACAGCATGTTCGACGGCAGCAGGGTGTAGTTGAACGAACGGGTGGCTTCGTCGTTGGTTTCCGACGTGGCCACGTAGTTGCCGTTCAACTGGGTCAGGGTCAGGTCGGGTGCGAGGCCACGCACGCTGACGCTCTTGCCTTCGCCGCCACTGCGGGTGATGACCACGCCGGGCACGCGCTGCAGTGCGTCGGCCACGTTCTTGTCGGGGAACTTGCCGACGTCCTCGGCGGTGATCACTTCGACCACGGCGTTGGCGTCGCGCTTCTGCTCAAGGCTCTTTTCAATGGCGTAGCGGTAGCCGGTGACCTGGACACTGTCCAGGTTGGTGGCGTCCTGCGCGCCGGTGGAAGCGGCCTGCTGCGCGGCGGCGCCAGCCGGAATGACGGCGGCGGCCAAGGCCAGCGCGATGGCCAGCGCCAGTGCGTCCTGGCCATGCGTACGTGTTGAATGCTTCATTCCCATCTCTCCCTCTCTCCTGGATTGATCCGGTGACGTGGCACGGACAACTTGAATCGATCTAATTTGAAGTGACATTGTCGCTATTGCCATGCAGTGGCAGTAGCACCGTGCGCGTGGCCTGGTACGTCCTGTTGCTGCTCCCCCAACTCCCGGCCATCGCAACGTCGTCTTGGATCGATCTAAGCGATGGGCGGGCGTTTTTTAGCATGGGTCGCCCGCGGGCGCATGCTGCTCCGCAATATGGTACTGGCGTGGCGAAGGGATGACGGTTTGCTGAAATCAGTGAAATCGTTTTCGTGCGCAGGGGAGGGTGGGTCGGCAGGGCTGCGCCCTGCACCTGCTTGACGCCAAAGCCAAAGCCAAAGCGGCTCTGGGTTGTCTGTGGTTTGGCGGGGCGGTGTCGGATTGCGGGGACGCCGTAAACCCGTCCATGGGGGCTTGGCCGCGGCATCCATGCCGCGGACACCCCGCAATCCGACACCGCCCCGCCTTCGACAGTTTCCCGGTGACGGTGGTAGATCCACGCCATGCGTGGATGAAATCTGTCAGATCTCGAATTGAATCCGGGGTCAGATCCGTTTTCCGCAGGAAAACGGATCTGACCCCATAAATCGTCCATCGCGGAAATCTGTCGAAGGCGGGGTGGGTCCGGCGGCAGGGGTGTGAGCGGCATGGGCCCGAGGCATGCCTCGGGCGGGTTGGGCAGGAAGCCCAACCCTGGTCTTGCCGTGTGCGCAGGACAGCGCACACGAGCAAGCCGCGACCAAGCCCCCAAGGATGGGTTTACGGCGTCCCCTGCCGCCGGACCCACCCCGCCATCTCCCAGGAAACCCATTCTTGCTGTTGCTGTTGCTGTTGCAGTTGACGTTGCTTGAGGCGGGTGCAGGGCGCAGCCCTGCCGATACCCCTCCCCCCGGCTGGGCTGGCAGAATAGGCGTCTCTGCCGTTATCCGAAGCCGACGATGCGCCTCTCCCAGTTCCACCTGCACACCACCAAGGAAACCCCCAGCGACGCCGAGCTGACCAGCCACCGGCTGATGCTGCGCGCGGGCATGATCCGCAAGCTGGCATCGGGCCTGTACACCTGGTCGCCGCTGGGCCTGCGCGTGTTGCGCAAGGTTGAACGCATCGTGCGCGAGGAAATGGACCGTGCGGGTGCCGTGGAATTCCAGATCCCGACCATCCAGCCGAAGGAACTGTGGGAGCAGACCGGCCGCTGGCAGAAGTTCGGCCCGCAGCTGCTGAAGATCAAGGACCGCAAGGACCAGGTGTTCTGCTACAGCCCGACCGCCGAAGAAGCCGCCTGCGACTTCGCGCGCAGCGAGCTGTCCAGCTACAAGCAGCTGCCGGTCAACTTCTACCAGGTGCAGACCAAGTTCCGCGACGAGATCCGTCCGCGCTTCGGCGTGATGCGTTCGCGCGAGTTCCTGATGAAGGACGCCTATTCGTTCCACCTGCACGATGAGTGCCTGGTGCGCGAGTACGAGAACATGAAATCGGCCTACAGCCGTATCTTCACCCGCCTCGGCCTGGACTTCCGCATGGTGCAGGCCGACTCCGGCGCGATCGGCGGTGATGCCTCGCAGGAATTCCACGTGATCGCCGATTCCGGCGAAGACGCGCTGGTGTTCTCCACCGGTTCGGACTACGCGGCCAACATGGAAGCGGCGATTGCCGCCGATCCGGCACCGCGTGCAGCAGCCGGTGAAGCGATGCGCAAGGTCGACACGCCTACCCAGAAGACCTGCGAGGACGTCGCGGCCCTGCTCGGCATCGACCTGCAGCGCACGGTGAAGTCGGTGGCGCTGATCGCGGGCGAAGGCGAGGCACAGCAGTTCGTGCTGGTGCTGGTGCGCGGCGACCATGAAGTCAACGAGATCAAGCTGGCCAAGGTTTCCGGCCTGGACGAACAGCGCTTCGCCAGCGAGGCGGAAATCGCCGAACATCTGGGCAGCGTGCCGGGCTTCCTCGGCCCGGTCGCCCCGGCCAAGGCCATCCGCGTGGTGGCCGATCGCGAAGTGGCGGCAATGTCCGATTTCGTCGTCGGCGCCAACGAAGCCGGTTTCCACCTGGCCGGCGTCAACTGGGGTCGCGACCTGCCGGAACCGGAAGTGGCCGACATCCGCAACGTGCGTGCCGGTGACCGCGCGCTGGACGGTGGCGAACTCAAGATCGCCCGTGGCATCGAAGTCGGCCACGTGTTCCAGCTCGGCCGCAAGTATGCCGAAGCGCTGGATGCCACCGTGCTGGACGAGAACGGCAAGGCGGCGGTGATGGCGATGGGCTGCTACGGCATCGGCATTTCGCGCGTGGTGGCTGCCGCGATCGAACAGAACCATGACGATGCCGGCATCATCTGGCCGGACGCGATGGCGCCGTGGCAGGTGGTAGTGTGCGTGATCAATCCGAAGGGCGACGCCGCCGTGGCCGATGCTGCTGCCAGCCTGCTGCAGGAGCTGCGCGATGCCGGCCTGGACGCGGCACTCGACGACCGCGGCCTGCGCCCGGGCGCGATGTTCGCCGACATGGAACTGATCGGCATCCCGCACCGCGTGGTGGTGAGCGAGCGTGGCCTGGCCGCCGGCACCTACGAATACCGCTCGCGTCGTGCCAGTGAAGCCGAGAGCCTGGACAAGGCCACCCTGCTGCAGCGCCTGCAGGGGTGATCAGAGAAAGACCGGGGCGTGCCCCGGTCTTTTTTTGCATTGTGTCCAACCAACCGATATTGCAGCGGACATAATCCGGTCAAAATCGACGCAATGCGGCCGGCATGTCGCCAAGCCTTGTCCTGCCTGCATTTGTACTCTGATTAATTCATCTTTATTCTGTCCGCCGACGCCATGGACTGGCTCGTCCCGTCCACACATTAGTTTCCGGAGTAACCGTAAATGAGCATTGACCTGACCGGCCTGTCGGCACGCGAGCTGGGCGCCCTGATCCGCACCGCCAAGAAACAGCAGACCATCGTCGCCAAGCGCCGGCCGATCACCAAGGTCCGGGCCCAGCTGACCAAGCTGGCCAAGACCGAGGGTTACACCATCGAGGAACTGTTCGGCGGCGCCCCCGCCCCGCGCACCCGCAAGGTCCCCACGGCAACCAAGGCACCGTCGAAGACCGCCGGCCGCAAGCTGGGCAAGGTTGCCCCGAAGTACCGTAACCCGGCCAACCCGAAGGAAACCTGGACCGGTCGTGGCAAGCAGCCGCGCTGGATGGCCGAGTTGACCGCCAAGGGCAACAAGAAGCCGGAAGATTTCCTGATCAAGAAGGCCTGAGGCCGAATCGGGATGCAATGAAAAACGCCGGCGAAAGCCGGCGTTTTTCTTTCCCCGCTGAGGTGCGTGGACCAACGGTGCACACCTACAGGGTTTTGCGCGCCGGCATCAGCAGGTTGCCGAACAGCAGGCCGGCCACCAGCGCCATCACCACATTGAGCACGGTGAGGAACACGCTCTGGCCAGCGCCCACGTCCTGCTGCTGGACCAGGGTCAGCACGCCGCGCAGGCTGGTACTGCCGGGCACCATCATGATGATGCCCGGCAGGCGGATGATCGCGCCCGGGCGCCCAACAAGGCGCCCGAACAGATTGCCACCGGCGGTCAGCAGCATTGCCGACAGGAAGATGCCGGCCGGTGCGCCCCATGCGTGGCCACCGAACTTGGAGATCGCATAGCCGGCCACCGAGGCCGCGATCACCCACGGATAATCGCGGCGGTTGGCCTTGAACAGCATCGCGAAGGCAAACGCCGCGGTCAGCAGCGAGCCCCACTCCACCCACGGCCCCTGCGGCCGCGTGGCGCGGATCACCGGATCGAGGCCGAGCACATCGGCCAGGGTCACCGCGATCATCGCGCCGACGCTGAGCTTCATGATGGTGGTCAGCGCACCGGCAAAGCGCGCGGTACCCGACACCCAGTGCTGGCTGGCCAGCTCATTGACCGCATTGGTCAGCGACATGCCGGGCAGCAGCACCACCAGCGAGGCGATGATCACCGTGTTGAGGTTGAGCGCGCCGATGAAGGACGCCACCAGGGTGGCGACCATGCCGGCCAGCACCGCGGCCAGCGCCTCGGCGGCTTCGCGGGTGGCCGGGCGACGGTCGGTGACCATGCCAAGCAGGCCGATCATCAGGCCGATGACGCCGGCGGTGGCGATGTCCAGCCATGGCAGCTTCCACATGCCGGCCACACCGGCTGCGCCAAGGGTGAACGAGAGGATGGTACGCAGCTTGCCGCGCCGGCCCGGATCCTTGTCCAGCTGGCGCAGCGCCGTGTGGCCCTGGGCAATGCTCATCCGCCCGTTGGCCACTTCCTCGGCGATATGGTCGGCCACGCTGAGTTTGTGCAGGTCGTTCTCACCGGGCGCCAGGCGGATCACGCGGGTGATGTCACTGGAGCCGATTGCCTGCGCCGGGTCGCTGAAGCTGAGGATGATACCGGTGGGATTCGACCACGGTTCACAATCCAGATCGAGCTGGCGGGCCAGTGCCACCACCGCCGTTTCCAGGCGCTGGGCCGTGGTGCCGTAGCTGTGCAGGCGTCCGGCGATCTCGGAAACGAAGGCCACGCGCTGCGCGTAGGTGGCCTGGGGCGTGGGGATCGTGTGAGCGTCTGCGGACATGCGCCGTAGTATTACCTAGGCTGGGCCTTACCGGAGAAATTCATCCGAGTTCGACGCGATGCCCAAGACAGAACGGTTATGCTGCGACCCGAATGGCCCAAGTGACCCCGAACCTCGCCCCCCAGCTCGAACAGGATGCCCATGACCCGGGCCTGATCCGCCTGTCCGGCACCTGGACCCTGAAGACCGCGCTGGCCGCGGCCGAAGTCCTGCGCGGCGTTCCCGATACGCTGACCGGCATCGATGCCACCGCCATAGAGAAGATGGATTCGGCCGGCGTGCTGCAGGTGCTGCGCGTGGCCCACCGTGCCGACCTTGGCGAAGACGCTCTGAAGTTCCGCCCGGATCACCAGGCGCTGGTGTGCACCATCGAGGAAGTGGCCGACGACCGGCCCAGGCCCAAGCGCGACTTCGGTGTGCTGGCCGCGCTGGAGCGGCTGGGTGTCAGCGTCCATGCCACCGGCCACAACATCAAGGCGCTGTGCAGCTTCCTCGGCGAGAACCTGGTCAAGGCCGCGCGCCTGGTCAAGGAACCCCGCCGCTTCCGGATGACGGCCACCGTGCACCAGATGGAACAGGTCGGGCTGGACGCGGTACCGCTGGTGGCGCTGCTGTCCTATCTGGTCGGCGCGGTGATCGCCTTCCTCGGTTCGACCATCCTGCGCGATTTCGGCGCCGAGATTTACGTGGTCGAACTGGTCAACATCGCCTTCCTGCGCGAGTTCGCCGTGCTGCTGACCGCGATCGTGCTGGCCGGCCGCACTGCCAGTGCGTTCACCGCGCAGATCGGTGCGATGAAGGCGCGCGAGGAAATCGATGCGATGCGCACCCTGGGCCTGGATCCGATCGACCTGCTGGTGCTGCCACGACTGCTGGCGCTGCTGGTCACCCTGCCCCTGCTGACCTTCATCGCCATGGTCGCCGGCCTGGCCGGCGGCATCACGGTGGGTGCGTTCGACCTGGATATTCCGCCGCAGATGTACATCGCGCGCATGCACGACACGATGGAAGTGCGGCACATGCTGGTCGGTCTGTCCAAGGCGCCGGTGTTCGCGCTGGTGATCGGCCTGATCGGCTGCCTGGAAGGCCTGAAGGTCGAAGGCACGGCGCAGTCGGTGGGCGAACGCACCACGTCCAGCGTGGTGCAGACGATCTCGCTGGTGATCATCATCGACGCCTTCGCGGCGTTGTGGTTCATGCACATGGACTGGTGACATGAGCACATCAGCCCTCCCGGACCCCATCGACATGCACGACGACCAGGGCCACGAGCTGGCCATCCGCGTGCGTGGCCTGGTCAATCGGTTCGGCAGCCAGACCGTGCACGAGGATCTCGACCTTGATGTGCGCCGCGGCGAGATCCTGGGCGTGGTGGGGGGGTCGGGTACCGGCAAATCGGTGCTGATGCGTTCGATCCTCGGCCTGCGCGTGCCCGATGCCGGGCAGATCGAAGTGCTCGGCCGCGACGCGCGTGCCGACGATGCCGAGAGCCGCCTGCACATCGAGCGCAACACCGGCGTGCTGTTCCAGGACGGCGCCCTGTTCTCCTCGCTGACCGTGGGCGAGAACGTTCAGGTGCCACTGAAGGAGCACCATCGCGAGCTGCCCGAGCGCTGGCATTACGAGCTGGCGCTGCTGAAGGTGAAGCTGGCTGGCCTGCCCGCCGATGCAATCAACAAGCTGCCCTCGCAGCTGTCCGGTGGCATGCGCAAGCGCGCCGGCCTGGCCCGGGCGCTGGCGCTGGATCCGCCGCTGCTGTTCCTGGACGAGCCCACCGCCGGCCTCGACCCGATCGGTGCGGCCGCCTTCGACCGCCTGATCAAGACCCTGCAGGAAGCACTGGGGCTGACCGTGTTCCTGATCACCCACGACCTGGACACCCTGTACGCCATCTGCGACCGCGTCGCCGTGCTGGCAGACCGCAGGGTGGTGGCCAACGCGCCCCTGCCGGAGATCGAGAAACTGGATCATCCGTGGATCCAGGAATACTTCCACGGACCCCGCGCGCGCGCCGCGCGTGGCGAACAGATCGAGAGTGCCTGAGCCATGGAAACCAAAGCCAACTACGTGCTGATCGGCGCGTTCACCCTGATCACCGGCCTGGCCCTGCTGGCCTTCGGCCTGTGGGCCGCCAAGTACTCCTCCGACCGCACCTGGCAGGAATACCGCGTGGTGTTCCGCGAAGCGGTGACCGGCCTGTCGGTGGGCAGCCCGGTGCAGTACAACGGCATCGCCGTGGGCTCGATCACCGAACTGAACCTGGTACCGGACGACCCGCGCCAGGTCGTCGCGCGCATCCGCCTGAACTCCAACACGCCGGTCAAGACCGATACCCGCGCCAAGCTGGCGATCACCAGCCTGACCGGCCCGTCGATCATCCAGCTCAGCGGGGGTACACCGCAGTCGCCGGCACTGACCACGGTCAACAAGGACCCGGCACCGATCATTCCGACCACGCCCTCCGCGCTGCAGAACATCACCGACGTCGCCAACCGCATCGTCGAGCGCATGGACCAGATCCTCAGCGACCGCAACGTGGCTTCGATCAACGCGACACTGGCCAACCTGGAAACCATCAGCGGTGGGTTGGCCGACCGTGACCAGGGTACCCAGGCGCTGCTGCTCAGCGCGCGCGATGCCGCGCGCAGCCTGGACACCACGCTGAAGACCACCAACGGCACCATCGAGCGCCTCGACAAGAACCTGGTGCAGCAGCTGCCCGGCATCATCGACAAGCTCGACGGCACCCTGGCCAAGCTTGATTCGGCCGCCGGCAACGCCGATTCGATCCTTGGTGAGAACCGCGCCGCGATCAACAGCTTCGCCAACGATGGCCTTGGCCAGCTCGGCCCGACGCTGACCGAACTGCGCGGCCTGATCCGCGACCTGCGCCGGGTCAGCGACCGCCTCGAGAACAACCCCGCGCGCTACCTGCTGGGCCGCGACGCACCGAAGGAGTTCGAACCCAAATGAGCCCGACCACCCTTCCGCGCCTGCTGCTGGCCGCTTCGATGGTCCCCCTGCTGGGCGGCTGCTCCATCCTTGGCAGCAGCGAGAAAACCGCGGTGACGCTGTACTCGCCCTCGGTGCAGGTGAAGACGGACCCGGCATGGCCGCAGGCCAGCTGGCAGCTGGTACTGGCCAAGCCCAGCGCCGCGCGCATGGTTGACAGCCCGCGCATCAACGTGCGGCCGACGCCGTCGCAGATGGAGATCTACAAGGGCGCCAGCTGGGTCCAGCCGGCTACCGACATGATCGAGGACACGCTGCTGCGCGGCTTCGAGGATTCCGGCCGCATCCGCGGCGTCGCCCGCAGCACCGCCGGCATCCGTGCCGACTACAAGCTGTCCACCGACGTGCGCCGCTTCGAATCGGATTACCAGGGACAGGCCACGCCGACGGTGGTGATCGAGGTCAACGCCAAGCTGATCCACGTCGCCGACCAGCGCGTGGTCGCCGACCGCACCTTCCGTCAGGCGCAGCCGGTCGGCAGCACCGATGTTCCTGCCGTCACCGCCGCCTTCGAACGTGGCCTGCAGCAGCTGGCGCAGGACGTGGTGGGCTGGACGCTGACCAGCGGGCAGGCCGACCAGCCGACCGTCGCACGCTGATCGATCAGCGCGGCGTGATCCAGCGGAACGTCAGGTTGATCCGCTCGCCCTGCACCCGCGCCATCTTCGGCAGCGCGTGCTGATAGAACTGCTGGGTCTCACCGGCCATCACCAGCAGATCGCCATGGCCGAGCAGATACTCGGCCTTCCGCGCCGGGTCATCGCGCCGGCGCAGCAGGAAGCGCCGCGCCGCGCCCAGGCTCAGCGAAGCAATCACCGGGGCCGGCCCCAGTTCCGGCTCGTCATCGCTGTGCCAGCCCATGTAATCACCGCCGCCGCGATAGCGGTTCAGCAGCACGCTGTTGAAGCGGCCGAGGCCCTCCACCTGCAGGCGATCACGCATGGCCTGCAACGCGGATGGCCAGGGGTGCGGCACGAATTCAGCCCCGGAATAGCGGTAGCGCGCCTGCGAATCGCCGATCCAGCAGCTCAGCCGCGGCGAATCCACCCAGTTGCCGAACATGCGGATGCGGTGGACTTCCCAGGGGACTTCGGCCTGCAGGGTCAGCAGCAATGCAGCGGCCTTGCCAGCGGGCAGCCAGCCCGATAGATGACGGACATCAGCGTCAGGCAGATCAGGAGGAAACAGCATTGGGCCGGGTACTGGACAGGAGCAACAGCGAGCATGCCTGATTTGCTCGATTCAGGCGCAAACCGGAGAATGACGGGACATTTCAGCGCCACTGCCCAATGCACCTGATGCCGTGCCCCTCCCCCCTGCCGCCTCTTCCACAGCCCCGCAGAGGCCAGTCATGAGCCTGGGGCGCTATCTCGCCACCGCGCGACGGTCGGTGCAGCGCCACGGCGGTGGCATGGCTGGACTGGGATCGGTGCTGCTCCGCGCACTGAAGGTAGTTCATGCAATGGGCGTGCGCGGTTTCATTGCGCGCCTGCGCTCGGCCAGCGTCGTCCGCACCCGCGCCAGCGAACCCTTCGATACGCCTGCGCTGCCTGTGCCGATCCCCCTGGAACAGCTGCGGTTGAGTGTGGGCGTGATGGCGCACGTGTTCTATCCAGACCTGATCAACGAGTTCGCCACCACGCTCTCGCGTATGCCACTGCGCTTTACCTTGCTGGTCTCGGTGATGGACGCTGCAGCCGAAGCGCAGGCACGTGAGGCATTCGGGCGCCTTCCGAACGTCCAGACCCTCCTTGTCCGCCAAGTCCAGAATCGTGGTCGCGACATCGCTCCACTATTAGTAACGTTCCGCGAAGAGATCAAGGCACTGGATCTGGTGTGCCACATTCACACCAAGAAATCGCTCTATACCGGTAGCGAACAGCAGACGTGGCGCCACTACCTGTTAGACAGCCTTTTGGGCTCACGTGAGCGCATCGCTTGGATCTTGGGCACCTTCCAGGCCGACCCACAGCTGGGCCTGGTCTATCCTGAAAGTTACGACGGTGTTCCACTCTGGGCGCACACTTGGCTGAGCAATGGCCCCGCGTGCGACGCACTCGCGCAGAAACTTGGAATCGCCCTGGATGCGCAGCGTTACATAGACTTCCCCGCCGGCTCGATGTTCTGGGCGCGAGTCGATGCGCTGCGACCGCTGTACGATCTGAACCTTCCACTGGATGCCTTCCCCGTGGAACAGGGCCAGGTGGATGGAACGCTGCAGCACGCCGTCGAGCGCCTGTTTGGCGTCATCGCCCGCCACCAGGGTTTCCGCTTGGGCATCCTGCCACCCGATGGTCGCCTGGCACTTGCTGCCGAAGGTGAACGTAATGTCGGCGAGGCACTTCAAACCGGCCTGTCTGACCGTTTGACGCTAGCCGCGCTGGACGCACGCATGGTCACGGTCGATATTTTCGATACGCTGGTCACCCGCGTGTTCCTGACACCCGCCGCGGCCCGCGAACATCTCGCTTGGCGACTGGAGCGGCAATGGGGCATATGCGATTTCTCCCGGCATCGCGCCGATGCGGAAAGCTGCCTGCGTGAAATCTTGCAGCGGGACCCCTCCCTCTCCGAGATCCACATCGAGCTTGCCGGGCGCCTCGCGTTGCCTGGCGTGGATGCGAGCATGCTTGCCAATGCCGAGCGAATGCATGAGTGCGCGATACTCCGGCCGCGGCAAGGTCTGCTGACAGCGCTTGTAGATGCAAAGCTGACTTCGCTGACGGCGTTCTCCGACATGTATCTATCCAGCGACGACATGCGGCAGGTCCTGCCCGATCGAGTGCAGCAGCTCATCTCGCGGTGGTGGATTTCCTGCGAGACCGGCCTGCGCAAGGACTCTGCCGACAGTTGGAAGCAGCTGGCGCGTCAGGAAGGGCGCGAAGATGGCCGCTGGCTACATGTGGGTGACAACGAACACGCCGACATCCAGATGCCGCAGCTGGGCGGCCTGCTTACGCCCGTGCACGTGCTGCGGCCGGTCACCCTGCTGGACGTCGTACCGGGCCTTCGCCCGCTCCGCCATCCCCAGGGCACCCAGGCACCATGGTCTGAGCAGCTTTGGCGCGGCCTGCTGGCAAACAGCTTCGCTGCGATCGCCGACACCTCTCCGCAGCGGCTGCTCGGTCGTCCCCAGCTCGATGCACATACGCTGGGCTATACGGTACTCGGCCCGTTGGTCCTGGACTTCCTGCTGCATATCATCGACGTAGCTCGCCGCCGCGAGGTGGACCACCTGCTGTTCCTGAGCCGCGAAGGCTATCTGCTGGAGCAGGCATTCACCCGGCTGCAGGCCGCACACCCGTTCGCCGCCAGGATCAAGAGCACCTATTTTCTGGCGTCGCGTCGGGCGACGCTGCTGCCCGCACAGCTCGATGCCTCAGATCTTGCACTGCTCATGCAGGGTACGTTCAACGGGTCGCTGCGCGGCCTGCTGCAGGCACGACTCGGCGAAGATGCCGTGGCACGGGTGGCGGCATTGCAGCCGGCGCTGATGGAGCGCGACGTCTTTCTGCCGGAAATGGCCGACGAGGTACAGCGTTGGCTGCACCCGGTCAGGGATGCACTTCTGTCGCTGGCTGCCCGCCATCGCAAGGTCTATCAGGCGTACTGGGCCCGTACCGTCGGCTCATCGACGCCAATGGTGATCGACGTGGGCTACGCCGGCAGCATCCAGCGCAACCTCGCGCGCCTGCTCGGCACACCACTGGGCGGCTGCTACATGGCCCTGCGCGCAGGCGCCAGCGCACTGGCATCGCAGGGCTGGGCCGAGGCACGGTACTTCGACGGCCGCAATGGCGGCAACGAAACAGACTCCCCCATCCTTGCCAACGACCTGCTGCTGGAGTCACTGCTGGCAGCTCCGCACGGCCAGTTCAACGGCTTCACTGAAAGCAGCGAGGGCCTGAATACGCCCCGCTTCGGTTCCGTTGAACTTCCAACGGCTGCCCTGGAGATCCTCGCCGAGGTCCATACCGGGACGCTGACCTTCATCGAAGAAACCTGCCATACGCTCCATGAGGACATCGCCGAGCTGAACCTGGACGCCGAGGGCGTCCAGGTTCCACTCCAATGTCTGGGCAGTGGGCGATGGAATGCCGACCTTGTACTTGCCCAACTCGCCACCGAAGACGCGTTCACCGGACGCGGTACAGTCAGCGCGAGCCCTCAGGACTAGCGCTGAAAGGCCACGCCCGTCTTTTCCTTCAACTCGTCATCGCTGACGCCCGGCGCCGCTTCCACCAGCAACAGGCCCTTGTCGGTGACGTCGAACACGGCCAGATCGGTGATGATGCGGTCGACCACGCCCACACCGGTCAGCGGCAGCGTGCATTCGGTCAGGATCTTGTGCTCGCCGTTCTTGGCGGTGTGCTCCATCAGCACCACCACGCGCTGCACGCCGGCCACCAGATCCATCGCGCCGCCCATGCCCTTGACCATCTTGCCGGGCACCATCCAGTTGGCCAGGTCGCCCTTGTGGGTGACCTGCATGGCGCCGAGGATGGCCAGGTTGACGTGGCCGCCGCGGATCATCGCGAAGCTGTCGTGGCTGCCGAAGTAGCTGGCACCGGCGCGTGCGGTCACGGTCTGCTTGCCGGCGTTGATCAGGTCGGCATCGACTTCGGCATCGGTCGGGAACGGGCCGATACCGAGCAGGCCATTCTCCGACTGCAGCCATACGTCCACGCCTTCGGGGATGTGGTTGGCAACCAGGGTCGGCAGGCCGATGCCCAGGTTCACGTAGGCGCCATCAGTCAGTTCGCGGGCGGCGCGTGCCGCCATCTCATCGCGGGTCCACGCCATGTCAGTTGCCCTCCGCGCGGATGGTGCGCTGTTCGATACGCTTTTCTGGATGCGGGTTGTGCACGATCCGATGCACGTAGATACCGGGCAGGTGCACCTGGTCCGGATCGATGGCGCCGACCGGCACGACCTCCTCCACTTCCACGATGCAGACCTTGCCGGCCATCGCACAGGCCGGGTTGAAGTTACGCGCGGTCTTGCGGAACACCAGGTTGCCCGCTTCGTCGGCCTTCCACGCCTTGACCAGCGCGACATCGGCACGCAGCGCGGTCTCCATCACGTAGTGCTTGCCGTCGAACTCGCGGGTTTCCTTGCCCTCGGCCACCACCGTGCCGTAGCCAGTGGCAGTGAAGAACGCCGGGATGCCCGCGCCGCCGGCACGCAGGCGCTCGGCCAGGGTGCCCTGCGGATTGAATTCCAGCTCCAGCTCGCCAGCCAGGAACTGGCGCTCGAATTCCTTGTTCTCGCCCACGTAGGACGAAATCATCTTCTTGATCTGCCGGGTTTCCAGCAGCTGGCCCAGGCCGAAACCATCGACGCCGGCATTGTTGGAGATCACGGTCAGGCCCTTGGCGCCACTGTCGCGCAGCGCGGCGATCAGCGCCTCGGGAATGCCACACAGGCCGAAGCCGCCCACGGCCAGCGTCTGGCCATCGGCGACCACCCCTTGCAGGGCCTCCGCCGCACTGGCGAAGCGCTTGCCGCGCTTGCCGGTGGAAGTCGATTGCTGCATCTCTACTGCCCTACCCGGTGAGAATGCTGCCATTCTAGCGGCACACCCGTTGCCGGCTGGGGTGCGCCGCAGCATGAACCGGTATGCGCGGCCGCCTTTCCGTAGAATGTCCCCTTCCCCGCTTGCGGTGCCCCTGGCAACGCGTGCCGCAGATGGAGAGGACAGGACGACGCATGGCCGTAGTATTCACCGGAGGGGAACTGTCCCGCTGGCTGGATGCCGGGACACTGGAAAGAGGCAGGCAACGCGCAGGTGCCGTGCACGAACTGCACTACCGGGCACCGCTGCTGACCGCGCAGGTGGAAACCTGGCAGGTGGCCATCGACCTGGACGCCAGCGCCCGCGCACCCTACAGCCCTCTTCAGAGTCGCTGCACCTGCCCGGTGGGGGGCCACTGCGAGCACGTCGCTTCCGTCCTGCTGGCTGCACTGGACACGTCACTGGAGGGCGACTCGGGCCCGCTACGTCCCGCTGCGCATCCGACGCTGCCAACCCTGCCGATCCAGGCGATGACGCCGATCCTCCATCTGCACAGCCTGGAGTACCGTCCCGACTGGCTCACCGAGCGTGATCCTTCGCAGTGGCTGGACGTCGCCACCATCGCGTTCGAGTACGACGAGCACGTGCGCTTTCTCGACGACCCGTCGTTGTTTGTGCATGGCCCGCAGGGCCAGCTCTACCTGCTGCCGCGTGACCTTCACGAGGAGGCACGACGCGAAGATGAACTGCGCGGCGTGCATCTGCACCGTGAGCGACAGCCACGCATCGTCCTGGACGGCGCCGGCCCATTGTTCGAACTGCGCAGTTTCGACTGGACCCGCTTCCTGCTGGACGACGTACCGCGGCTGGAGGCCCTGGGCTGGAAGGTAGAGACGGACGACGATTTCCGCCATCGCATCACCCGGGTGGATGAGATCGACCTGGACATCCAGGCGGACCCGACGGACGGGGGCTGGTTCAATCTGGGCCTCGAGATCGAGGTGGACGGCCACAACGTGCCCATGCTTCCGCTGCTCCAGCAGGTGCTGCACGCCGACCCACGCTGGTCGCGCGCGCAGCTGGACGCGATTGGCGATGACGAGAACATCCTGCTGACTGCCGGCGGCAACACGCGCCTGGCACTGCGGGCATCGCGATTGAAGCCAGTCATTGCCCTGCTCGCCGATCTGTTTACCCAGCGCGGCGCGCCGCTACGGCTGTCGACGCAGGACCGCGGTCGCCTGCAGGCGCTGCAGGACGACGCACACCTGCGGCTCCGGGGCCACGGGGACACCCAGGCACTCGTACAGCGCCTGCTGCAGGCGCCTGCGCCGGAAGACGTGGCACCACCGGCCGGATTGCTGGCGACGCTGCGTGGCTATCAGCGCGAAGGCCTGTCGTGGCTGCAGTACCTGCGGCAGCAGCGCCTGGGCGGCGTACTGGCCGATGACATGGGGCTGGGCAAGACCCTGCAGACCCTGGCCCACCTGCTGGTCGAGAAGGAAGGTGGCCGCCTGGACCGGCCGGCGCTGCTGGTGGTGCCGACCTCACTGCTGCACAACTGGCAGAGCGAGGCGACGCGCTTCACACCGGGCCTGCGCGTGCTGGCCCTGCATGGGCCCGGGCGTGAAGCTTCGTTCGCGTCCATCCCCGAGCATGACCTGGTGATCACCACCTATCCGTTGCTCTGGCGTGATGAAGAGGCCTTGAAGGCCCATGCCTACCACCTGCTGATCCTCGACGAAGCGCAGCAGGTGAAGAATCCAAAGTCGCGCGCCGCAATCACCCTGCGCACGCTGCAGGCGCGTCACCGGCTGTGCCTGACCGGCACGCCGCTGGAAAACCACCTCGGCGAACTGTGGACGCAGTTCGACTTCCTGCTGCCCGGCCTGCTCGGCAACGAAAAACAGTTCAACCAGCATTGGCGCCACCCGATCGAGCGCGGCAGCGATCACCGCCGAGCCCAGCTGCTGGCGCAGCGGCTGCGCCCCTTCATCCTGCGCCGGCGCAAGGACCAGGTCGCCGCCGAACTGCCACCGAAGACCCTCATCACCCGCGCGGTAGCGATGGAGGGCGGGCAGCGTGATCTCTATGAGACCGTGCGTGCCGCGATGGAAAAGCAGGTCCGCGAGGCGATCAGCGACAGCGGACTGGCGCGTAACCACATCAGGGTGCTGGATGCGCTGCTGAAGCTGCGTCAGGTCTGCTGTGATCCGCGCCTGCTGCCGGGCGACGCCCCGGCACGCAATGCCGGCTCGGCCAAGCTGGAGCTGCTGCGAGAGATGCTGCCGTCGATGGTCGAGGAAGGCCGGCGCATCCTGGTGTTTTCGCAGTTCACCGGCATGCTTTCGCTGATCGCGCAGGCGCTGGACGATCTGGGACTGGCCTATGTGACCTTGACCGGCGATACCCAGGACCGGGCCACGCCGGTGCAGCGCTTCATGCAGGGCGAGGTACCCGTGTTCCTGATCAGCCTGAAGGCGGGTGGCGTCGGGTTGAACCTGACTGCTGCAGACACCGTCATCCACTTCGATCCCTGGTGGAACCCGGCCGCCGAAAACCAGGCCAGTGACCGCGCCCATCGGATCGGCCAGCAGCAGCCGGTGTTCGTCTACCGGCTGATCGCCGCAGGCAGCATCGAAGAACGGATTGCCGAACTGCAGGAACGCAAGGCCCTGCTGGCCGACTCGATTCTGGAAGGCGGCGGCAGCACGGGGCCACGTTTCAGCGAGGAGGACGTCCAGGCGCTGCTGGCGCCGTTGCCGGGCCTGCCGGCCAAGCGCACCCGCCGGCCAGGCCGGCGACCACCGCAGGCCTGATCCGGGGCGCCAGTCAGGTGGCGTTCTCCGATGGAAACGATTCCCAAACGGGACTGGGACTACAATTGAGGGCTGAGCTCACAAAGGATCTGATCGATGCCCCTGCCCGCCTTCAAGGCCTACGATATCCGCGGCCGCGTGCCGGAAGAACTGAACGAAGACCTGGCCCGCCGCATCGGCGTCGCCCTGGCCGCGCAGCTCGCTCCCGGCCCGGTGGTCCTCGGCCACGATGTGCGCCTGACCAGCCCGGCGCTGCAGGATGCACTGGCCGCAGGCCTGCGTGGTACCGGTCGTGAGGTGATCGACATCGGCCTGTGCGGTACCGAAGAGGTCTACTTCCAGACCGATCACCTCGGCGCAGCCGGCGGCGTGATGGTGACGGCCAGCCACAACCCGATGGACTATAACGGGATGAAGCTGGTCAAGGAGAACGCCCGTCCGATCAGCTCCGATACCGGCCTGTTCGCGATCTCCGATGCGGTCGCCGCCGATGCGTCCGAGGCCCAGCCGCCGAGCGCCGGGCAGACCGCCCAGCATGACAAGAGCGCCTATATCCAGCATCTGCTGAGCTACGTCGACGCCGCCAAGCTCAAGCCGCTGAAGCTGGTGGTGAATGCCGGCAACGGTGGTGCCGGTGCCATCGTCGACCTGCTGGCACCGCACCTGCCGTTCGAGTTCATCCGCATCTGCCATGAACCCGATGGCAACTTCCCCAACGGTATTCCCAACCCGCTGCTGCCGGAAAACCGCGCCGCCACCGCCGATGCAGTGCGCGAACACAGCGCCGACTTCGGCATTGCCTGGGACGGCGACTTCGACCGCTGCTTCTTCTTCGACCATACCGGCCGCTTCATCGAGGGCTATTACCTGGTCGGCCTGCTGGCCAAGGCCATCCTGGCACGCAATCCCGGTGGCAAGATCGTGCATGACCCGCGGCTGGTATGGAACACCGTGGAAATGGTTGAACAGGCAGGCGGCGTGCCGGTGCTGTGCAAGAGCGGTCACGCTTTCATCAAGGAAAAGATGCGCGCCGAAGATGCGGTGTACGGCGGCGAAATGAGCGCTCACCACTACTTCCGCGAATTCGCCTATGCCGACTCCGGCATGATCCCGTGGCTGCTGATCGCGCAACTGGTTTCCGAGAGCGGCCGCTCGCTGGCCGACTGGGTCGAAGACCGCATGGCGGCGTATCCCTGCAGCGGAGAAATCAACTTCAAGGTGGCCGATGCCAAGGCTGCGGTGGCACGCGTGATGGAGCACTTCGCCGCGCAGTCGCCGGCGCTGGACCATACCGATGGCATCAGCGCCGACTTCGGCGACTGGCGCTTCAACCTGCGCAGCTCCAACACCGAGCCGCTGCTGCGACTGAACGTCGAAGCCCGCGGTGACGCAGCGCTGATGCAGGCGCGCACCGACGAAATTTCCCGCCTCATCCAGCAGTAACCGAGGAACGCATGAGCAGCATCCAGCCCGTCATCCTCTCCGGTGGTTCCGGTACCCGCCTGTGGCCACTGTCGCGCGAGGCGTATCCGAAGCAGTTCCTGCCATTGGCGGGAGAACTGACGATGCTGCAGGCCACCTGGCAGCGCGTCGCTCCCATCGCCGCGCACGGTCCGCTGGTGATCGCCAACGAGGAGCACCGCTTCGTCGCTGCCGAACAGCTGCAGCAGGTCGGCGCCGAGCCGGCTGCGATCATCCTTGAGCCGGTCGGCCGCAATACCGCCCCGGCCATCGCCGTGGCCGCGCTGGAGGCAACCCGCGACGGCGCCGATGCGCTGCTGCTTGTGCTGCCCTCCGACCATGTCATCACTGAAGAGGCCGCGTTCCGCGCAGTCGTGCAGGCTGCTGCCAGCGCTGCCGAGGCCGGCAAGCTGGTCACCTTCGGCATCGTGCCGACCGGTCCGGAAACCGGCTACGGCTATATCAAGGCTGCCGACGGCCAGGGCCTGCGCGCGGTCGAGCGTTTCGTCGAGAAGCCCGACCTGGACACCGCCACCGGCTACGTCAGCAGCGGCCAGTACTACTGGAACAGTGGCATGTTCCTGTTCAAGGCCTCGCGTTACCTGCAGGAGCTGGAGCGTTTCCAGCCCGACATGCTGGCCGGCAGCCGCCAGGCCTGGCAGCAGGCCCGTCGCGATTCGGATTTCACCCGCCTCGACCAGGAGGCATTCGCCACCGTTCCCTCCGATTCCATCGACTATGCCGTGATGGAAAAAACCGAAGACGCCGTGGTGATTCCGTTGGACGCGGGCTGGAACGACGTCGGTTCGTGGACCGCACTGCGCGATGTCTCGCAGCAGGATGGCGATGGCAATGCGCATCAGGGTGACGTGATCGCGATCGACTGCCGCAACACCTATGCCTATGCACAGCGCCTGGTGGCGCTGGTCGGCCTGGATGACGTGATCGTGGTCGAGACCGACGACGCGGTGCTGGTCGGCAAGGCTGACCGCATGCAGGAGGTCAAGACCGTGGTCGCTCAGCTGAAGGCTGAAGGCCGCAGCGAGGCCACCTGGCATCGCAAGGTCTACCGCCCCTGGGGAGCCTACGATTCGATCGACAACGGCGAGCGTTTCCAGGTCAAGCGCATCACCGTCAAGCCCGGCGGTACGCTCAGCCTGCAGATGCATCACCACCGTGCCGAGCACTGGATCGTGGTCAGCGGCACCGCCGAGGTGACCCGCGGCGACGAGGTGATCCTGCTCAGCGAAAACCAGAGCACGTACATCCCGCTGGGCGTGACCCATCGCCTGCGCAATCCGGGCAAGCTACCGCTGGAACTGATCGAGGTGCAGTCCGGCAGTTACCTCGGTGAAGACGACATCGTGCGTTTCGAGGATACCTACGGGCGCAGCTGACCCGGCGCCCTGTGGTGGGTGCCGACCGTTGGTCGGCACGTCGCCTGCCGGGTCAGGCAATCTCCGCCATCACCCGCTTCAGGCCGTCCTGCCATGCAGGCAGCACGATGCCGAAATCCTGCTGCAGCTTGCGGTTGTCCAGCACCGACCAGGCCGGGCGCTTGGCCGGGGTCGGGTACTCGGAACTGGGAATCGCCTCGACGGTCGGCACCTTCGCCAACACGCCGGTCGCCAGCGCTTCGGCGAAGATCGCCTCGGCGAACCCGTGCCAGCTGGTCTGACCGCTGGCCGTCAGATGCCAGGTGCCGGACAGCTGCCCCGGATGCTGCAGTGCCTGCGCGGTGACATCAGCGATCAGCGCAGCCGGTGTCGGCGTGCCGATCTGATCGGCTACCACACGCAACTGGTCGCGCTCGGCGCCCACCCGCAGCATCGTGCGCAGGAAATTGGCGCCATGCGAGGCATACACCCACGCCGTGCGGAAGATCAGATGACGACCGCCGGCCGCGCGAACCGCATCCTCGCCATCGCGCTTGCTGGTGCCGTACACGCCCAATGGCGCGGTCGGCTCGTCTTCGCGGTAGGGCGCGCTGCCCTGGCCATCGAACACGTAGTCGGTGGAGTAATGCACGAACGGCACGCCGTGCGCCGCACACCAGCGCGCGATCATGCCCGGCGCCTCCGCATTGGCGACGAAGGCGGCCTCGGCATCCTGCTCGGCACGATCAACCGCCGTGTAGGCGGCCGCGTTGACCACCATCGATGGCTGCAGGCGATCCAGCAATGCCGGCAGGCTGTCGGGCTGGCCGAAATCGGCGGTTTCGCAGGCACTTCCGTCGGGCAGTTGCCCGCTGCGGGTCGTTGCGACCACCTTGCCCAGCGGCGCCAGCGCGCGCAGCAGCTCCTGGCCGACCTGGCCATTGCCGCCGAACACCAGCACCGTCACGGGATGTAGACCGGCAGGCGGTCTTCGGCAATGTCCTTCAGGAACGGAGCGTTCTCGTCCTTGGTCGACAGGGTCGGTGCGCTGACTGGCCAGTCCACGGCGATGTCCGCGTCATTCCAGCGCACGCCGGCATCAAAGTCCTTCAGGTAGACCTCGGTGCACAAGTAGCTGAACACCGCACGCTCGGACAGCACGGCGAAACCATGGGCGAAGCCCTCTGGAATCCAGAACTGCTTCTTGTTCTCCGCGCTCAGCACCACCGCTTCCCACTGGCCGAAGGTCGGCGAGCCGCGACGGATGTCAACGGCCACGTCATAGACTTCGCCTTCCAGCACGCTGACCAGCTTGCCCTGTGGGCGCGGCCACTGGTAATGCAGGCCGCGCAGCACGCCCTGCGCGGAGGTGGAGACGTTGCTCTGCACGAAACGGTCCGGCAGGCCCAGTGCAGCAAAGCGCTCGGCGTTCCAGGTTTCGAAGAAGTAACCGCGGGCATCGCCGAACACGGCCGGCTCGATCACCACGCAGCCGGGCAACTTGGTTTCAATCACTTTCACGGAACGACTCCACGCAGGGCGAGCTTGTGCAGGTACTGGCCGTAGCCATTCTTGATCAGCGGTGCAGCCAGCGCTTCCAACTGCTCGGCATTGATCCAGCCTTGGCCGAACGCGATTTCTTCCGGGCAGCACACCTGCAGGCCCTGTCGGGTCTGGATGGTCTCGATGAAGTTGGACGCTTCCAGCAGCGACTGGTGGGTGCCGGTGTCCAGCCACGCATAGCCACGGCCAAGTGCTTCCAGGTGCAGGTTGCCCTCGGCCAGGTAGCGCTTGTTGAGATCGGTGATCTCCAGTTCGCCACGCGGCGACGGCTTCAGTTCAGCCGCGTAATCGCTGGCGTTGCCGTCGTAGAAATACAGGCCGGTCACCGCATAGTTCGAGCGCGGGTTCGCCGGCTTCTCCACCAGGTCGATGACCTTGCCGCTCGTGTCGAACTCGGCCACGCCGTAACGCTCCGGGTCGTTCACCCAGTAGCCGAATACGGTCGCACCGTCCACGCGCTCATCGGCACGCTTGAGCACCTCGCGCAGGCCGTGGCCGTGGAAGATGTTGTCGCCCAGCACCAGGCAGCTCGGCTTGCCGGCCACGAAGTCGCGGCCGATCAGGTAGGCCTGGGCCAGGCCATCCGGACTCGGCTGCACCGCGTACTGGATGTCCATGCCCCACTGCGAACCATCACCCAGCAGCTGCTGGAACAGCGCCTGCTCGTGCGGGGTATTGATGATGAGCACTTCACGGATGCCCGCCAGCATCAGCACGCTGAGCGGGTAGTAGATCATCGGCTTGTCGTACACCGGCAGCAGCTGTTTGCTGACGCCTTTGGTGATCGGATACAGCCGGGTGCCGGAGCCACCGGCGAGGATGATGCCCTTGCGCTGCGTCATGTTGTCTCCCGGGTTCAGGCCGTGGTGCCGATGCGCTGCAGTCGGTAGCTGCCGTCGAGCACGCCGTTGACCCATTCCTGGTTGTCCAGGTACCAGTCGACGGTGAAGCTGATGCCCTGCTCGAACGTATAGGCCGGCTCCCAGCCCAGGTCGTTCTTCAGCTTGGAAGCATCGATCGCATAACGGCGGTCATGACCGGGGCGATCGGTGACGTAGGTGATCTGGCTGCTGCGCGGCTGGCCATCTTCGCGCGGACGACGCGCATCCAGCAGCGCGCAGATGGCCTGCACCACTTCGATGTTCTGCTTTTCCGAATTGCCGCCGACGTTGTAGGTCTCGCCGACCTGGCCCTTGGCCAGCACGGTACGGATCGCTTCGCAGTGATCGGACACGAACAGCCAGTCGCGCACCTGCTTGCCATCGCCGTACACCGGCAGCGGCTCGCCAGCCAGCGCCTTGGCGATCACCAGCGGGATCAGCTTCTCGGGGAAGTGGTACGGGCCGTAATTGTTCGAACAGTTGGTGGTCAGCACCGGCAGCCCATAGGTGTGGTGGAACGCACGCACGAGGTGGTCCGAGGCCGCCTTCGATGCCGAGTACGGCGAATTGGGCGCGTACTGGGTGGTCTCGCTGAACTTGCCTGTCTCGCCCAGGGTGCCGTACACCTCGTCGGTGGACACGTGCAGGAAGCGGAATGCCGCGCTTTGTTCGGCCGGCAGCGCCTTCCAGTAGTCCCGCACCGCTTCCAGCAGGCCCAGGGTACCCACCACGTTGGTCTGGATGAACGCGCCAGGGCCGTCGATGGAGCGGTCCACATGGCTTTCGGCGGCGAAGTTCAGCACCGCATCCGGCTGGTGTTCGGCCAGCAGGCGGGCGACCAGGGAGCTGTCGCCGATGTCGCCCTGGACGAACAGGTGATTCGGGTTGCCGTCAAGGCTGGACAGTGTCTTCAGATTTCCGGCGTAGGTCAGCACATCGAGATTGATGACCTTGACGCCGCGCGCGACGGCCTCGAGAACGAAGTTACCGCCAATGAATCCGGCGCCGCCGGTTACAAGCCATGTGGGCACTACCTGTTCTCCTGATCGTGATTCGTGGGACGGGGCCTTCATGGCCACGACAATGCAACGTTGAAGGATACAACGGGCCTCCGGTAACACGCGATCACACAAGTGAACTCAGGCCGACTGCATTGCTGCATCGCAACAGCCGGAGCCCCCACCATACGCATTCGCATGGTCACCTCAAGCCAGCTAGAATTGGGGTCCCACCCCCGAACCGGTTGCTGCTCCAGGACCGGACGTTCTCCCCGTTATTGAAGGACCCCGTACCAGATGAAAATCCTCGTCGCGTACAAGCGCGTGGTGGACTACAACGTCCGCATTCAGGTCAAGCCGGACGGTTCCGGCGTGGTCACCGACGGCGTCAAGCTGTCCCCCAACCCCTTCGATGAAATCGCTCTGGAAGAAGCCCTGCGCCTGCGCGACAAGGGCATCGCCAGCGAAGTCGTGGTTGCCACCATCGCCCCGGCCGACGCCCAGGCGCACCTGCGCAACGGCCTGGCCATGGGCGCCAACCGTGCCATCCACGTCGTCACCGACCAGGCCATCCAGCCGCTGACCGCGTCGCGCACCCTGCTCAAGCTGATCGAAAAGGAACAGCCGGATCTGGTGATCCTCGGCAAGCAGGCCATCGACGACGACGCCAACCAGACTGGCCAGATGCTGGCCACGCTGTGGGGCCGCCCGCAGGCGACCTTCGCCAGCAAGCTCGAAATTGCCGATGGCAAAGCCACGGTGACCCGTGAAGTCGATGCCGGCCTGGAAACGCTGGAAGTGGATCTGCCGGCCGTGGTCACCACCGATCTGCGCCTGAACGAACCGCGCTTCATCAAGCTGCCGGACATCATGAAGGCCAAGGCCAAGCCGCTGGAGACCCTGCAGCTGGCCGACCTCGGCGTTGAAACCGCCGACACCTTCAAGACCACCCATTACGCCGCGCCGTCCAAGCGCAGCAAGGGTGTGATGGTCAAGGACGCGGCCGAACTGGTTGCCGCACTCAAGCAGAAGGGGTTGCTGTAATGAGCAGGATTCTCGTCATCGCCGAGCACCACGACGGCAAGCTCAACGCCGCCACCGCCAAGACCGTCAGTGCCGCCGCCGCCATCAGCGGTGCCAGCATCGACGTGCTGGTGCTGGCTGCCGACCCGCGCGCCGTGGCCGCTGAAGCCGCGAAGATCGCCGGCGTCGCCAAGGTCCTGACCGTGGCCAATGCCGCCAACGCGCAGGCCATCGCCCAGGTGCTGGCGCCGCAGATCGCACAGCTGGCCAAGGGCTACACCCACGTATTCGGCCCGTCGACCACCTTCGGCAAGGATCTGATGCCGTGTGTGGCCGCCCTGCTCGGCGTCAACCAGGTCTCCGACCTGATGAGCGTTGAAGGCAGCCACACCTTCAAGCGCCCGATCTACGCCGGCAACGCGATCATCACCGTGGAAGCCCCGGCCGACCAGATCGTGGTCGCCACCGTGCGTGCCGCCTCGTGGCCGGAAGCGGCCCAGGGCGGCAGCGCCGCCATCGAAGCGGCCAACGTCGATGCTGCCCTGCCGACTCACACCCGCTTCGTCGGCCTGGCCGCCGGTGCCAGCGACCGCCCGGACCTGCAGAGCGCCAAGCGCGTGGTGTCGGGTGGCCGTGGTGTTGGTTCGGAAGAGAACTTCAAGGTCATCTTCCAGCTGGCCGACAAGCTCGGTGCCGCCGTCGGTGCCTCGCGTGCCGCCGTTGACGCCGGCTACGTGCCCAGCGACCTGCAGGTCGGCCAGACCGGCAAGATCATCGCGCCGGAACTGTATGTAGCCGTCGGCATCAGCGGTGCGATCCAGCACCTGACCGGCATCAAGGATGCCGGCACGATCGTCGCGATCAACAAGGACGGCGATGCGCCGATCTTCGAGATTGCCGATATCGGCCTGGTGGGGGATCTGTTTGCGATCCTGCCGGAGCTGGAAAAGGCGCTCTGACTCAAGCGACGGCGGCGGCGCCTGCGCCGCCGCCGTCATGCCGGACCCTGCCCGGGCGTCTATACTCTTCCGTTGTCGGATTTACCCCCTGCAGGCGGATGCGCCGGCGCGATGGTTCCGATTTCCCTGAAGATGGCGCCGAGGCCCACCACTCCATGACCGCTGTTCCGCCTTCCCCTCCGCAGCCGCCGGTCGAACTGTCGGTCGTCGCGCCTGTCTATGGCTGTAAAGGGTGCCTGGAAGATCTCGTCGATCAGGTCCAGGCTGCGGCAGGATCCATGGGCGTGTCGTTCGAGATGATCCTGGTCGACGACGCCAGCCCTGACGGCGCATGGCCGCGCATCGAGGAGCTGGCCGCCAGCCGGCCTTGGCTCAAGGGCCTGAAGCTCTCGCGAAATTTCGGGCAGCACTCGGCCATTTCAGCCGGCATCGAGCATGCCCAGGGCCGTTGGACGGTCGTCATGGATTGCGACCTGCAGGATGTTCCTGCAGAAATTCCCGGCCTGTACCGCAAGGCGGTGGATGAGCAGTTTGAAGCCGTGTTCGCGCAGCGGATACAGCGCATGGACACCCCGCTCAAGCGCCTCTCGTCGTGGGGGTTCTTTGCGGTGCTGGGCTGGCTGACCGGCGTGCCGCAGGACCCTTCCACGGCCAATTTCGGCATTTTCCACCGCAAGGTCATCGACGCGGTCTGTGCAATGCCGGAACGTGATCGCTCGTTCCCGCTGATGGTGAAATGGGCCGGCTTCCGCACGGGCAAGCTTCCCGTACGCCACCAGCAGCGCGCAGAGGGTGAATCGTCCTACACCCTGCGGCGCCTGTTGCGGCTGGCCATGAACATCGCCCTGGGTTACTCGGAGAAGCCGCTGCGCATGGTGGCCGGCACTGGCATGTTCTGCGCGCTGGTCGCCTTCGTCATGGTGGCCATCAGCATCTGGCGATGGTGGGACGGCGACATCCAGGTTGCGGGTTACACCTCGATCATCGCCGCAATCTGGCTGATTGGCGGATTGATGATGTTCTCCATGGGCGTTGTGGGGCTGTACGTCGGCCAGGTCTTCCGCAATGTGCAACGGCGCCCCTACTACATCGTCTCTGAAACGACCGTTCGCGGAGAAGCTCCATGAGCCACTTGTCTCTGCAGGCAGGCGGCAGCGTGGTCGAGGCGCGCCTGACGCCCTGGGATGAGCGCGCGCTGGGCTGCACCACTGCCGAGATCGTCCGTTTGGATGCGGCCACCACGGACCAGGCGGCCGCAATGCTGGACCAGGCCCAGGCCTGGGCCAGGCAGCAGGGTGTCCACTACCTGTTCGGTCGCATCGATGCCAATGCGCATGCGTTGCGTGCTGCGGTGCTCGGCTGTGGCTTCCAGTTCGTTGAAACGTCACT
Organism: Stenotrophomonas sp. GD03794; assembly: GCF_029842145.1. Lineage (NCBI taxonomy): Bacteria > Pseudomonadati > Pseudomonadota > Gammaproteobacteria > Lysobacterales > Lysobacteraceae > Stenotrophomonas > Stenotrophomonas sp. GD03794. The sequence goes on along the minus strand of NZ_JAOCFV010000003.1, from coordinate 24,694 downwards.
GACCGTGTCACGCAGCGGCATGGGGCAACTGCCTGCGGTCCCGCGCGGGATGCTGCCTACGCTGCGGCCGGCCATTGCTGCGGACATTCCGTTGCTGCGGTCCATCGCCGCCGACGACTTCGGGCATGGCCGTTTTCTGGAAGACCCTGCCATCGACCCTGCAGACGCACGTCTTCGCACCGCCAACTGGATCGAGGACCTGGTCAACGCCCAGCTGGTCCAAACCGCGGAATCACGCGGCCGTGTCATTGGCTTCCATGCAGAACGAGTCTTCGCCGACGAGCACAGGGCAGAGCTGCTGCTGACAGGTGCAGCCGCCCCGTACGCCATGCTGGCCATGCCGCTATGGATCACTGCCCTGCAATCGCTGGCTACCAGGGATATCCAGCGCTGCACGACGCTGGTGTCCGCCGCCAATACCGGCATCATCAATCTGTATGCCCGGCTTGGCTTCCAATTCAATTCATCTCTTAACGGGTTCCGGAAATTCCTATGAGCAACTCCAGCAACGAAGACCAGGTTGTAGCCGTGTTCGCCCGCGTGTTGGGCATCGATGCCTCCCAGGTGACTGACGAACTGCGCTACAACACCATTCCGCAGTGGGATTCGATCGCGCACATGTCCGTGGTCGCCGCACTGGAAGAAGCGTTCAACGTCATGATCGACATGGACGAAGTGATCGACATGAGCTCGGTCGGCAAGGCGCGCGAAATCCTGCGCAAGCACGGCGCTGCTGTCTGACAATGACGGGCACCCACGCTCCCGTTGTCGTGGTTACCGGGGCCTCGCGAGGCATCGGCCGGGCCATCTGCGAACTGCTGGCAGCACAGCACGTCCAGCTGGTGATCGTCGCGCGCGATGACGACGCGCTGCGCGCGCTCGCCGCCGAGGTCACCGCACAGGGGGCACCGGAACCGATGGTCGCGGTCATCGATCTGGCCGACGTCGATGCGGTGGCCGCCGTGTTCAAGCAGATATTCAACCAGTTCGGCCGCCTGGATGGGCTGGTGAACAACGCAGGGGTCCTGCACGAAGGTCTTCTGGGCATGATCCGTGCCGAAGACATCGACCGCGTGCTGGCGGTGAATGTCAAAGCGCCGTTGATGATGATGCAGTATGCAAGCCGGTTGATGGCGCGAACCCGGAAGGGCAGCATCGTCAACCTCGTCTCGATCATGGGCGTCAATGGCGCTGCAGGATTGAGCCTGTATTCGGCAAGCAAGGCGGCACTGGTCGGTGCAACCCGATCCGCGTCGAAGGAACTGGCTGCCAAGGGCATTCGCGTGAATGCGATTTCGCCGGGTTTCATCGATACCGACATGACCCGCGCCATGCCGCAGGCCGCCCACGCCAAGCGGGTGGAATCGATCGGCATGGGCCGCGCAGGAACGCCGCGCGAAGTGGCCGAGCTGGTCGCGTTCCTGCTCGGCGACAGCTCCGCCTACATCACAGGCCAGATCATCGGCATCGACGGACAGATGGTGGTCTGAATGCAGTTCTGGCAGTTGGCGCACGGCAACCGCACTGCGCTCATCGAGGGAACACGGACGCTCAGTTATGACGAACTGGGCGTGCTGGCCGATACCCTGGCCACGCACCTGCCCGCCGGGCGGGGCATGGGCGTGCTGGCGATGCCCAGCACGATCGACGCGGTCGCGCTCTATCTGGGCGCCCTGCGCAGTACCCGTCAGGTACCCCTGCTGATCCAGCCCGATGTCGACCCGGAGCTGCTGGACGCGCTGCTGACCCAGTACGCGCCGGACTGGCTTGCCATGCCGGGCACGGCGCCGGCGGGTTACCGGACGGTGCATGTCGCAGGCACTCTGGGCATCCACCTGCGCGAAACCCACCTCACGCTCCCATCGCCGCATGGCGACCTGGCGCTGCTGCTGAGCACATCGGGCAGTACGGGTTCATCCAAGCTGGTGCGGTTGTCCGCGCAGGGCCTGGCCGCGAACACGGCATCGATCGTTGCCTATCTCGGCCTGGGTCCCGAAGACCGCGCCATCACCACATTGCCGTTGGCCTATTCGTTTGGCATGTCCATCCTCAACAGCCATCTGGGCTGTGGTGGCTGCGTGGTGCTGAGCGAAGACAGCCTGATGACCCGCGAGTTCTGGGAAGCCGCACGCGGCAATGCGGTCACCTCCCTGTCCGGGGTTCCGGCCACCTACGAAATACTGCGCCGCATGGGCCTTGCGCGCCTGCAGCTGCCCAGCCTGCGCATGCTGACCCAGGCCGGTGGCCGCCTGCGCGACGAACTGGTCCAGCATTTTGCCGAGTCTGCCAAGGACCACGGCCTGCAGTTCTTCGTCATGTACGGCCAGACCGAAGCCTCGCCCCGCATCAGCTATGTTCCCTCCGAGCGGCTGCTGGACAAGATCGGCAGCATCGGCGTTGCGGTGCCGGGTGGTCGTATGCATGTCGATGCGGAAAGCAGTGAACTGGTCTACGAGGGGCCCAATGTCATGATGGGCTATGCCACCTCGCGCGAAGGACTTGCGCGCCCCGACGAACTGCACGGCCTGCTTCGCACGGGCGATCTGGCCCGTGTGGATGACGAAGGGTTCCATTACATCACCGGGCGCGCCAAACGGTTCCTGAAGATCTCCGGCAACCGCGTCAATCTCGACGAAGTGGAAGCGATGCTGTCGACCGCGCTCGGCCGTCAGATCGCCTGCTCGGGCAATGACGACGATCTGGTCGTATTCAGCCATGGCGATGCCCCCGCTGCGCAGGACAACGTCCGCCAACTGGTGCAGGCGCGCTACAAGCTGTTCGGCGGCCTGGTCCGCTGCATCCATCTGGATTCGCTGCCGCTGCTGTCCAGCGGCAAGATCGACTATCTGTCGCTGCGGCAGCTCGCCGCGCAAGGAGCACGTCAATGAACGCAGGCACGGACAGTTCGCTGGCAGCGGCTGCGCTGGAAGCGGAGGTCTATGGGCTGGGCCGCCAGGCCAAGCGCGAATGGCTGCTGGACGGCCTGCAGTCGCTCACCCGGCATCACCACCTGTCCTGCCCGCCCTACCGCGCCATGCTCGATGCATTGTGGCGCGGCGGCCAGGCGGACTCGCTGGAATCGCTGCCCTGGCTGCCGGTCCGGCTGTTCAAGCAGATCGACCTGAAGAGCGTCGCCGACGACCAGGTACTGCGCACGCTGGTTTCCAGCGGCACCACGGGCGCTGCCGTCTCGAGGATCTTCCTCGACGCGGAAACCGCACGCGCGCAGACCCGCGCCCTGACGCGGATCTTCTCCCACTTTGCCGGCAACCGCCGGATGCGCATGCTGGTGATCGACGACGACTCGTTCCTGCGCGATCGCAGCCGCTTCAACGCGCGCGCAGCCGGCATCCTGGGCTTCTCCAACTTCGGCCGCGACCATCTGTACCTGCTCGACGAACAGCTGCAGCCCGACTGGGCAGCTCTGGCGCACTGGCTGGCCAACGCCCCGGACGAACCGGTACTGCTGTTCGGCTTCACCTTCATCGTCTGGCAGTCCTTTGTCCAGGCTGCCGCACGCGACGGCGTAACGCTGCGCTTCCCCGAAGGCAGCATGCTGGTGCATGGCGGCGGCTGGAAGAAGATGGACGAACAGAAGGTCGACAATGCCGCTTACAAGGCCTCGCTCTCCAGCACCTTCGGTATTGATCGCGTCCACAATTATTACGGCATGGTCGAGCAGGTCGGATCGATTTTCTTCGAGTGCGAGCACGGTCATCTTCATGCACCGGCTTATGCCGATGTGATCATTCGTGACCTGCAGGATCTCAGCCCAACAGCCAATGGAACCGCAGGTGCCGTGCAGGTGCTGAGCCTGCTGCCTGGCAGTTACCCGGGGCACAGCCTGCTCACCGAAGACCTGGGCGTGATCCACGGCGAGGACGATTGCCCTTGCGGTCGACTCGGGAAGCATTTCAGCGTACTGGGCCGCATCAAGAACGTTGAAGTCCGCGGCTGCAGCGACACACGAACGGTACCCCGCGCATGACACAGATCCTGTTCTCCATTGACGCAGACGCGGCGCTGCCGGATCAGCTGGCGCGCCTGGCCACGCTGCCGCCGCTGTCACCCTTCAGTGCGGAGGCGCGCGCGTTCGTTGCCGATTTCGCACGACGTGTGTTCGCGCTGCCGGTGCTGCGCGAGCATCCCGAACTGGCGACGCTGGCGCACTGGTTCCGTCCGGCGGCGCAGGAGCAGCTGTCGCGGCGCCTGCTGGCGCCGTCCACCGAACACCTGCTGGCACGTGGCCTGGTGTTCCATCTTGCGCCGGCCAACGTCGATGTGCTGTTCGCCTATGCCTGGCTGATGTCCGTGCTGGCCGGCAATCGCAACGTAGCCCGCCTGTCGCAGAAGCACAGTCCCCAACGCGAGGCACTGGTCTCGATCCTGCACGCCATGCGCGAGGAAGGGCTGCATGCCGACGTCCTGCAGCGCAGCGTGCTGCTGACCTATCCGCATGATGACGCGGTGACTACGTTGATCTCCCGCAGCTGCCATGCGCGGATCATCTGGGGCGGCGACGCAACGGTCGCCAAGATCCGTTCCTTGCCGCTGGCGCCGTTGGCCGTTGAACTCGCCTTCCCGGATCGATTCGGTGTGGCAGCCATCGATGCCGCGCATGTACTGCAGAGCAGCGACGCGGACCTGCAGCAGCTTGCCCACCGGTTCGTCAACGATGTTCTCTGGTTCGGCCAGCAGGCGTGCTCTTCACCCCGCACCCTGTACTGGGTTGGCGCGCAGGAAACAGTGGAGGCCGCGCGTGCACGGTTCTGGCCTGCGGTACGCTCGCAATCCGGCGCCGTCGCAGATGAGCCCGCCGCGATGATGGCCCGGGTGACCGATGCCCACCTGATGGCCGCACTCTCCTCCGATGGGCTGCATTCGGGCACGTCACTGGGCACCTATCCCCTTACGCTCGATGCTGCCCGCGCCGATGGAAACCTGCGCGAGCTGCAGAGTGGCCACGGGCTGGTGGTGGACGTTCAGTTGGACACGCTGGAAGCACTGGCGCCACAGCTGGATGATCGCGACCAGACGCTCGTCGTGCAGGGTTTCCCGCGGGAATCGCTGATCAAGCTGCTTGACCGGCTCGGTAATCGTGCCATCGACCGCATCGTGCCTTTCGGCCGCGCACTCGACTTCCACCCGGTCTGGGACGGCACCGACCTGCTGGACGTGCTGACCCGCAAGATCACCCTGCCAGGGAACTGAGACGATGAGCTACCTCTTCATCGCGTTGACGATCATGCTGACGGTCTACGGCCAGCTGATCCTGAAGTGGCAGGTAGGCGTCCACGGCCACCTGCTTTCCGCGCCGCTGCAGCCGTTGAACGTGCTGCAACTGCTGCTCAAGCCATGGGTCATTTCCGCCTTTGCGGCGGCCTTCGGCGCGTCCCTGTGCTGGATGGCCGCCATCAGCAAGATGCCGATCAGCCGGGCCTACCCGTACATGGCGATCAACTTCTTCCTGGTCGCGCTGTTTGCCAGCGTGATATTCCGGGAGCAGCTGGACGGATACAAGATCGCCGGAACGCTGATCATCATGCTGGGTGTGGTCGTGCTGTCACGATCGGTCGCCTGACACTATTCCAACGCCCACCCTGCGAGGCACACTCTTGATTCCCTTCAACAAGCCCTTCATGACTGGTCGTGAGCTCTGGCACATTGCGCAGGCGCACGCCAACGGCCACCTGTCCGGCGACGGTCAGTTCACCAAGCGCAGCCACGCCTGGCTGGAGCAGCGCACCGGGGCGCAGCGGGCGCTGCTGACCCACAGTTGCACGGCCGCGCTGGAGATGGCGGCGCTGCTGCTCGACCTGCAGCCCGGTGACGAAGTGATCATGCCGTCCTACACCTTCGTTTCCACCGCCAACGCGTTTGTTCTGCGGGGCGCGGTCCCGGTGTTCGTCGACATCCGTGAAGACACGTTGAACCTGGATGAACGCCTGGTCGAAGCAGCGATCACCCCGCGCACCCGGGCCATCTGCGCAGTCCACTATGCGGGCGTCGCATGTGAGATGGATACCCTGGTCGACATCGCTGCACGTCATGGGCTGGCGCTTGTCGAAGATGCTGCCCAGGCCATCATGTCCAGCTACAAGGGGCGGCCACTGGGCACCATCGGGGAGCTGGGCGCCTTCAGCTTCCATGAGACCAAGAACATCATCTCGGGGGAAGGCGGTGCTCTTCTCTGTCGTGACGCTGAGTTTGGCGAGCGCGCCGAGATCCTGCGCGAGAAGGGCACGAATCGCAGCCGCTTCTTCCGCGGACAGGTCGATAAGTACACCTGGGTCGATGTTGGCTCATCGTTCCTTCCCGGTGAGATCACCGCGGCGTTCCTCTGCGCGCAGATAGAGGAAGCAGACCAGATCACCGCGCGTCGACTGGCAATCTGGGAGCGGTATCAGCAGTGGGCGGCTCCGCATGAGGCCGCCGGCCACCTGCGTCGGCCGGTCGTGCCGGACGACTGCCAGCACAACGCGCATATGTTCTACATGCTGCTCCCGGACCTCGATGCCCGCACGCGATTCATAAGCGAAATGAAGGCCCGCGGCGTGCAGACCGTGTTCCATTACATCCCGCTGCATTCCGCCCCGGCTGGACTGCAGGCAGGGCGTACACACGGCGATCTGCGCAACACCAACGAGCTCAGCGAGCGGCTGGTCCGCATGCCGTTGTGGATCGGCGTTGAGGATCATCTCGATGCGATCTTCGCAGCCGCCGATGAAGTCCTGGGCATGGCGGAATGACAAGCGCCTCCCAACCGGCCGCCGGATTGCTCCATCAGTGTTCCAGCTGGTGGCAGGGGTTGGCTCGGTTCCGTAGAGGCCAACTAATCGTTCTGGTCATCGCCGCGTTGCTGGTCGTGCTGGCGGGCTCCCGCCGGTACAGCAATGCCGAGCTCACGCTCGACGTGGAACTGCCGGCTGCCGGCTCATTGCAGGTCTTCTTCGACCAGGGCAATGGTTTCTCCGAGGCCGGGTCAGTGACGCGGGAGCTGCCCGCAGGCAGCTCGCATCTGCAGCTGCAGCTCCCACCGGGACGTACATTCACGCTTCGCCTGGATCCTCCCACCAGCGCGTCGACCGTCGCTGTACGCGATGTGCGGATCGAGGGCTCAATGCCCTCGGCTGTGGCCCCGCTTGTCCCGACCCATCTGAACGAGCTCGTTCCCATCGAAGCGCTAGGCCAGGATGGGCGCTACCAGGTGCTGCCAGATGCTGGCGACCCGCAACTGGTGATGGCACTTCCCACGCCTGCGGAAAATGCGTCGCGCTTGCAGCATCGACTTGCCCGGCTGGCCTGGGTCGGCCTCGGCCTTTGTCTTGCGATTGCGATGGGCCTGCAGATGGCTCATACCGGTAGCTATGCATGGCCATCACTGATCTGCGCATCGCTGGTGCTCGCGCTCGCAGGGTTTGCCACCCTCTCTCCCTCGGTCAGCCCTGACGAGGATCTGCATGAGGCGGGTGCACGTTATTTCAACAGTCATTGGCTGCCGCCGGCGCTTGATTCGCCGGAGATGCTGCCCTCGTACCAGGCGAGTCCCTACGGCGTCAGCTATCTCGCCGAATGGAACGTGACGTATTTGTTCGCAGGCAAAGCGAGCAACGTCGCAGCGCAGGCTGGTCTGACCGAACGTCAGGGATTCAGGCTCTATCAGGCATCGATATTGCTATTACTGATCGCAGCCGTTTTCCTGCTGCGTCTCTCGCCGTTCACTCTCGTACCGGTCCTGGTCACGCCGCAGGCGTGGTATGTCTTTTCGTACATGAACGGCGATGCGCTTCCTCTGGCCGCCGCAAGCCTTGCTGCAGGCATTGCGTTGACACGCGAGAGTCCGCTGCGCAGCTACCTGCTGGGTGAGCGCCACGCCGAGCGGGTGGTGATCGTGCACGCCCTGCTGTTCGCGCTGTGCCTGGGCCTGCTTATCATCTCCAAGCGGAACTATTGGCCAGTCGCGGTCTTCATCGCCACCACGCTGGCATCAGCCGGATTGCGCCTGCCCGTCCGCTCGTCGCTCGCCATGGCGATCGTCTGCACGTCGGGAATTCTGTGGGCGGCCGGAGGACACGCACTTCATCAAGCTTACGGACTCGGCTGGCTCCTGGCCGTCCTGTCCGCCACTTCGGTGATGATCCTGGCTTACGACGGCTGGAGACTTGCCCGCAGCCGGATGCTGGCGCCTGCCTACCGCCTCGGCGCGCTGTTTGCGCTGGCTCTGGCGTTGGCAGCTCCATGGATCGCAGTGGATGTCCTGCGCAACGGCAGTGGCTCGCAGAAGGCGGAGCTGGTCGATCATCTACGTGAAGTCCATGCAGCTCCCGGTTTCAAGCCCAGCGACGCGGCACCGTCCCCCGGCCTTCGCATGTACGAACAGGGCTATTCGCTCCCGCAGATGCTCCAGCCTCCCCTGCTATGGCAGGTGGCCACGGCCAAAAGCCTGTTCGGCGTCTACGGCTACATGCAGTACTACGCTCCACTGGCCTATTACCAGGCGATCTGGGGACTGACTACGCTGCTGGTGCTTCTGGCGCTATGCACTGCAGCGACGTCGCAGCCGCTGCAACTGGGACGCAGCCAGCTCCTGCTGGCTGCCGGCGCGGCGGTCAGCCTGCTGGGCGCGTCCCTGCTGCACAGCTGGACCTATGATTTCCAGGCACAAGGCAGGTACGTGCTCGGCATCTGTGTACTGCTCGGCGCCCAACTCTCACACCTGAGACCAGGCTCGCAACTCGAGCGGCTGGCACATCATGCCGTGGCTGCAGCCGTGGTACTGGGCGCCTGTTCGTTTCTGTGGATCGCAATGCCGAACCTGACGCCTTGATCCAAGGCGCCACCTGCGGATCTCCCGCAGGTGGCGTCACGTCAGGCAGTGATGCGCAACCAACGCCGTTCAACCGCCTCGGCAAAATGCCCTTCACCAACGCAATGCTGGATACGTTGCCGGATCGGCTCCAGGATGGCCCTGCTGTCGACCACCTGCTGCAGGACATCCAGCCATGCCCCTTCGTCGTTCTCGACCAGCAAGCAGTCACCGACTGCCCCGGCACTGTATGCAGGGACGTCCGACGCAAGCGTAGGCACGCCGATCGCGGCGTAATCAAGCACCTTGATGCCGCTCTTTGCCCGATTGAACGTGGTGGCCATCAACGGTGCCAGGCCGAGGTCAAATGGGCCTTGGCCGACGAACCAGCGCACGAACGCGGGATAAGATGCTCCTACATGAGCTGGCGGCGACTGCACATCGACCCAGTCAGGCAGTGCTACCGACGCCGCATTCACCCCGATCAGGGTCAACGAAAAGCTGCCAGGGCGCGATGCCTGCAGACGACCCAGCACCCTCTGCAGGAATGCGTAGTCCTCGTCGTGGGTCCTTGTACCCATGTACACCAGTTTCAACTTCGGCATTGGTTGCACTGGCGTGCGCGGGGCACCCCATAGGTCCGGATCCAGGGCGTTTGGCATGAGAACGGCGTTACCGCCGGCAGACCGGATTTCAGATGCCAGTATCTCCGTCGAGCACCAGACTTCATCAGCCACGTCGATCGACGCACGCACGGCGCTGATCAGCTTTGCGTATGCATCGCGCTCGGGGTGCTCATCCATCGCCAACAGGTTGTCGTCGATGTCATAGATCAGCCGCGCGCCGATCCTTCTGGCCAGTACGGCCATCTGCTCGATCCGGTCGGCGTCCTCGATCGCTCCCCGGTTCCACAGGATGGCGTGCGGTTTGAATGCAGCGATCTCTTCCGGCATCAGGTAGCGGACATCGGCAGCGAAGCGCTCGGTGAACGCGTGCAGACGGATGCTCGCGCACGGCGACATCACCGTGCCGTAGCGCTCGGGGATCACTGCAATCCGCAAGGCGTACTGCGAGCGCAGCGCAGGACGCCGCTCCGTGCCGAATCGCTGTTTCATGCGGTTTCCTTTTCGTACAGACCTTCCAGCCACGTCACCAGCGCCTGTACCGCATCGGCCGCAGTCGCGTCATGGGCCAGCATCAGTGCATTGGGGACGCCTTCCAGCCGCTCGGTGAACGCACCGAGGCGGTTGGCGGCAATCGGCCGGCCATCGCGCAGGGCGTGCGACAGGGTGTAGGAATAGGTTTCCGGGGCCTGGGAAAGAAACAGGAACGCATCGGGGTCGTGCGCCTCGATCAGCTCGTCCAGGTCCTGCTCCGCATAGGGACCGCTCCAGCTGAATCCCGGGTTCTTGGGTACGTCCGTCTGTGGATAGCCGATCACGTGGAACGCGAGCGGTGCACGCATACGTCGCGCTTCCTCGGCAATGGCCAGCAGGTGATTCAAGCCCTTGTGCGCGGCCATCACACCCAGCAGCAGCACCCGGTACGGCCGCGCGCCTCGCCCAAGCCGGCCCGGATTCGTGTCGATGCTCGACTCGTGGTAAACGGTCTGCACGGAAATGCCGGTGTAGCGCTGCATGCGCTGCGCCGCATCCCGGCTCGGTGCGAACACTGCCTGTGCACCCAGCAGCGGCCACTGGTTGTTGGCGCGCCAGTTGCGGATGTCCGCCGCGCCGTTGGACGGGCGCTCGGCGATGCAACTGTCACAGCCGTTTTCACCAGGCTCGCCGCAGTAGTTGCCGGTAGCATCGGTCAGGGTGATCTGCGGGCAGATCGCATAGTTGTCATGCACGTGGAAGCTGTAGGGCAGCCCGGTCAGCGCCACCGCGCGACGCACCGACGGGCCAAACCCGACCAGATGGTGGATCTGCAGCGTCCCGGTGCCCAGTGCCTGCAGCATCGCGGCCAGCTCGTCGGGCGTGCGGTAGCGGAACAGGAACTCGAAGCCATCGAAGTCCGATGCATGGCTGACGCTGACCAGCCCCGACCCGTTGTTGTCCTCCATCGGCCGTACGATCACCACTTCGCCGGTTTCGGCCAGCGAGGCACGCATGGCCTGCACGGCACGCTCGGTGCCTCCGCCCCAGGTGTGGGTCAACAGCACCGAGACCGGACGCGCCCTCGCCTTCCAGACCTCCAGGGTCAGCCGCACGCGCGCCGAGAAGCCCGGATCCATCGAACAGAACCGGGCAACTTGCGAACCGTAATCGGGGTAGCGCTCGTCGATGATCTTCTGCGCGATGATCTTGCCGGGCTTGCTGTCGTCGGCGAAGCTCACTTCACCCACGTGTTCGACGAACACGTCCATGGCCAAGCGATGGCGGAAACCGAGACGACCCGAGCGCATGCAGAAGTCGTTCTCCTCGCCGTAGCCCTTGCCGAAAGCCTCGGCATCGAACAGGCCGGCCTTTTCCAGCGCGGCGCGGGAGATCAGCATGCAGAAGCCGACGCCGGTGGGAACATCCACGGCCACACCGGCATTGATGCGGCGGGTCAGGTGGTCCAGCGCCGACGCATCCATCTCCTTCGGCAGCGCGTTGGCGCCCAGCTGGGGATAGCTGCAGATCGTAGCGTTGTTGGAAAGCGCCGTGACCGAGCCGACATTGGCCCCCAGGTGGGCAACCATGCGGTCGACCCAGTCACCGGTCACGATCGTGTCACTGTTGAGCAGGAGAGCACCGATGCTGTCGGCCTGCTGCAGGGCGTGCGCCATGCCGGCATTGACGGTCAGCACGAAGCCCAGGTTCTGCGGGTTCTCGACCAGGCGTACCGACTGCTCGCGGCTGGCCAGCTCACGCAGGTAGGCGGTCACTTCCGGCTCGGGCGAGCAGTCGTTGTAGATGTGCAGCCGGGTACGGCTGCGGTTGTGCGAGCGCAGCACCGAATCGATGCAGTTGCGCGTCTCTTCCAGGCCGCGGTAGACCGGCAGGACGATGTCGACCACGCCGTCCTGGAGCGGCGCGTCGGCAGGCGCCACGGGCGCGGCAAGATCGCACAGCGAGAAGGGACGCTTGCCCAGCTCGCGACCACCGCGGCGACCCACCGCCAGGTAGTGCGCCAGCGCGTTCATGCCGGTCAGCGCAACATCCGGATTCTGGTCCAGATACTGTCGCGCGTTGAATTCTGGCCCCGGGCTGCGTCCTTCCGCCGCGCCATGCGCGAAGAAATGTGCGAACGGGTCGTTGCCTCCCACATCCGGATAGGTTTCCAGATACCACGCCGGCGCGAAGTACGGATTGGCCAGGCGTCCTTCGGGAATGCCGTCATAGAGGAAATGCACCAACGGATTGGCGCCGCTGTCGCGCACGTCCGGGTACTGGTTGAGGTACCAGTCCTGGTCGAACAATGGGTGTGGCGTTCCCGAGTTGTGGTAATCCACCAGGTACTGGCCGAGCACCGGCCGCAGGCCGCTGGACGACGGTGCGGTGCGCCGGCAGTAGCGCGGATCGAACCACGGGCTGGGTGCCAGGCCGAGGCGGTCGCCGATGAACAGGTACTGCATCAGGGCATCAAGCGGGGACGCCTTGAGGCCGAAACGCGCGCAGTACCACGCAGGGTCGAACAGCGGGCTCGGTGACTTCCCTTCGGCATTGCCAAAGGACAGGAAGTGGCTGGGGCCTTCGGCGGCCGCCCCGGGCGAACGCAGGATGAAGCGCGCGTACCAGTGCCAGTCACAGCACCCCGCCCGACGGGCAACCAGCAGCTTCAGGCGATCGGGAACCGGTGCGAACCAGTTGATGGACAGCACCTTTGCCGCCACCCGCTTGAGGCCACGCTTGAGTAGGGTCTTGTCGATGGACATGTAGGTGCCTTGCGGGATCCTGTTTGTTCAGCGGCCAAGGGCACGGCGCCACCACGGGCGCACGAGGAGATTGAGTTTCCGGTCCTGCTCGTCCAGGCGCGGGATCACCGACGCCACCACATTGGCGACCGAGGCTTCACGGGAATGGTCCAGTGCCTGGCGCGTCTCGCTCATCCCTTCGATAACGCGACGCTCCAGCAGTGACAGGCCCTGGGCCAGGCTCGGCAACTGCGACTCCACTATCGCGTAATGCTCCTCGGTGGCGTAGCTGCTCTTTTCCAGCAGTGCGCGCAGGCGTGCTTCCTCGGCGTTGAGCCGCCCGATCTCGCCATGGGCGGCGGCCAGGCCGTGGTTCACCCGTTCGATCTCTTCCACGTTCTTGATGTTGCGACCCAAGGCATCGAAGAACTGGTTGATGGTAGCGAACAGGCCATCACGCGCAGCCTGGGCGAGTTGCAGCAGTGCCTGCGGCTGCTCCTCGCCCACCAGCAGCACGCCGAGCCCATGGGTGTGGGTGAATTCAAACGACGGGAACTGCGAGGATATCTCGCTCCAGTACTGCCACACGCCAAATCCGCGCTCGCGCACGCAGCTGTCGTGGAACAACACCACCGCGCGCGGCGACAGCTTTCTGCGCCACGTCTCGAAGTCTTCGCGGACGGCTTCGTAGGTGTGCAGACCGTCCACATGCAGGACATCGACCGATCCATCCGCGAAGTACTCCAGCGCCTGGTTGAAGCGCATCCGCATCATCTCGGAAATGCCAGCGTAGTGGCGCTGCTGGTAATCGCGGAGCTCGGCATAGATCTCATTGCCGTAGAAACCGGCATGCTCGTCGCCTTCCCAGGTATCCACCGCGAACACCCGCGCACTGACCTGCTGGGTTTCCACCGCTTGGCAGAAGGCAAGGAACGAGGCGCCGTTGTGCGTACCCAGCTCCACGATGCTCTTTGGCCGCACCACTTCCACCAGCCAGCTGGCGAACGGAATGTGCCCAAGCCACGCGCTGTGCGGGAGCTTGCGGGGCATCATCAGCATGTTCGGCGACAACGGGAAATCGATCATCTCAGTCTCTATCACGTGAGCGACGCCGCAGCGTCCGGGTCGGCCAGTGCGGCCGTAATGAATGCGTCGATGCTTGGGCTGCACAGCAGGGATTCAAACTGCTTGATCCGCTCCACCGGCCAGGTCCACCAGGCTATCTGCAGCAACTGCTCGATCTGCGCCTCACTGAAGCGCATGCGCACAACACGGCCGGGGTTGCCCGCGACGATAGCGTAGGGCGGGACGTCCCTGCTGACCACAGCACCGGCGCCGATGCAGGCGCCGTGGCCCACAGTCACTCCGGAGAGAACCAGCGCGCCATGGCCGATCCACACATCGTTGCCGATGCGGGTCACGCCTTTGCTGTGCGGATGCCCGTCCTGGCCCGCACCTGGCGAATTGAACGCAATGCGCAACGGATGAGTAGTGACCCAATCCATGCGATGCTCGCCGCCACCAAAGATCAGCACGTCTTCGGCGAAGGAACAGAACGCCCCCACTTCGATGCGCTCGCCGGCGCTCCACAGCTTGAAGGTGGCACCACCGTAGGTGAAGCGACCAATGCTGACGCGCGGATCGTCGGTGGTCAGCGGCGGGATAAAGCCATGGTTCATTCCGCTCCCCCTACCCGCTTCATGGTGACCTCATCGAAGGGGATGCCCACCAGGCCATAACGCAACTTGGGCGAGGCGACCTTGATCAGCACCGCGTCATGCAGCCACGCATGCTGGGTGTTGGCGAACGGATCACCGTCGGCAATGGAAACGGTCATCGAGTAATCGCCGTTGGGCAGCATCGGCAACGTGAAGCGGAAACTGGCCTCAAGCGTCGTCCCGGCCTCGACCTGCATCGGCGGCTGGATGTAGGTGAAGGTGTGCTCGCCGAACAGCGACTGACCCAGCCGGTCCTTCACGAAGAAACCAATCAACGGGCTGGACAGCGCCTGGTGTGCAGTGGCCCGCACGCGCAGCAGCACATCCTCGCCACCGGCGAACGAGGTGAGGGTTTCGCCCTGGGGATCGCTGAGCAGCACCGAATCAATGCTGGCGACACCGGACTGCCAGCCAGCCGAATTGGCAACGTTATCGAACATTTCCAGACGCGTGTCCTGCTCCACCTGGGCCTTGGACCGCGGCTTTGCCGGCGCCGCATCACGCGAGGCCTGGCGCGAGGTCAGCTTCACCGTGTCGCCGTACACCTCCTGCGAGCAGTACTCGATGTAGGCGTTGCAGGTGTCTTCGGCAGTACCGTGCATGACCATGTCGCCACGGTTGAGCCACACCGCGCTCTGGCAGAAATTGAGCACCGAGGAGGTGTCATGGCTGACGAACAGCAGCGTGCCGGTTTCGCGGAACTTGCGCAGGAAGCGCATGCACTTCTGCACGAAGATGGCGTCGCCCACGGCCAGCGCTTCGTCGATGACCAGGATGTCCGCATCGACGTGCGCGATGACCGCGAACGCCAGTCTCACGTACATGCCGCTGGAGTACGTCTTCACCGGCCGGTCGACGAAGCTGCCGATGTCGGCGAAGGCAATGATGTCGTCGAACCGGGCGTCGATCTGCTCGCGGGTCAATCCGAGGATCGAGGCGCTCAGGTAGACGTTCTCGCGTCCGCTGAATTCCGGGTTGAAACCCGCGCCAAGTTCCAGCAGGGCCGCCACGCGCCCCTTGACCTCGACCGTTCCGGAGGTGGCCTGCAGGGTGCCGCAGATGATCTGCAGCAACGTCGACTTGCCCGACCCGTTGCGGCCGATGATGCCGACCGTGTCGCCGCGCCTCACTTCGAAATCAACGCCCTTCAGCGCCCAGAACTCGTCGTAGTAGCGGCGCGGCGCCAGGCCTGCGGCACGACGCAGGCGCGGCAGCACAGCTTGCTTCAGCCGCTGGTGCGGCTGGTCATAGATCTGGAAGCACTTGGTGACGCCGCTGACCCGGATCGCGACATCACTGGAGGGATCAGAGGACATCGGCAAACCCCCGGCGCATTTTCTGGAACGTCGCAAAACCGAACCACGCGACAAGCGCAGCGCCTACTGCGTACTTGCCCAGCCCGATGAAGTCCGGGACATGACCCCACAGCAGGACCTCACGTGCCTGTTCGATGATGAACGTGAGCGGGTTGAGATAGATGTACGGCTGCAGCGTCTCCGGCAGGGCCTGCACCGGATAAAGCACCGGTGCCATGAACAGCATCACCGTGGTGACGATGCCGGTGACCTGGCCGATGTCACGCAGGTAGACACCCAGTGCCGCCAGCAGCCAGGACACACCCATGGTGCCGACCACCAACGGGAGGATCACCACCGGCAGCCACAGTGCGGTCAGCGGGATCGAGCCGCGCAGGAGCAG
Source organism: Stenotrophomonas sp. GD03794 (assembly GCF_029842145.1). NCBI lineage: Bacteria > Pseudomonadati > Pseudomonadota > Gammaproteobacteria > Lysobacterales > Lysobacteraceae > Stenotrophomonas > Stenotrophomonas sp. GD03794. The sequence continues at coordinate 8,631 of NZ_JAOCFV010000003.1, read as the reverse complement.
CTGGGCGATCAGCAGGACCACCACCGAAACCATCGAATGGAACAGGGTGGCACCCATCGCGACCCACGGCAGGGTCTCCAGCGGGAACACGACGCGCTTCACGTAGCTGGCACTGTTGAGTATCAGCCCCGGGGCACGGTTGATGCACTCGGCGAACACGCCGTGGACGATGATGCCGACGAACAGGATTACGGCGAAATCACCATGGTTGCTGGTTTCCACGCCCCAGCGCGCCTTGAACACCACCGAGAAAACGAAGGTGTAGACCGCCAGCATCAACAATGGATTGAAGAAGGACCACGCCAGCCCGAAGACCGAACCTCGATACCGGCTGATGACCTCACGCTGGGTCAACTGCCAGATCAGCATGCGATTGGAGACCAAGCTGCGGACGAGCGCACCCGGCGAACTGCCGAACTCGGCTTGGATGCCGCTCATTCCGCGGCGCCCGCCAGCGCCCTTTCCAGATCCACCTGCAGATCCCCCAGATCCTCCACACCCACGCTCAGCCTTACCAGCGCGTCGCTGATGCCCAGCTGCTCCCGCCGCGCGACCGGAATCGAGGCATGCGTCATCACTGCCGGGTGGTTGACCAGGCTTTCCACGCCGCCCAGCGACTCGGCCAGAGTGAACAGCTCGGTCTTCTCGCAGAAGCGCTTGGCCGCCTCGAAACCGCCCTTGAGCACGATCGAAACGATGCCGCCGTAACCGGCCATCTGCTTGCCGGCCAGCTCATGCTGCGGGTGCGACGGCAGGCCCGGGTAGATCACCTTTTCCACGGCCGGGTGCTTCTCCAGCCACTGCGCCAGGGCCAGCGCATTGGCGCAGTGCGCCTTCATGCGCAGCGGCAGGGTCTTCAGGCCACGCAGGGCCAGGAAGCTGTCGAACGGGCCCTGCACGCCACCCACCGAGTTCTGCAGGAAGGCCATCTGCTCGGCCAGTTCAGCGTTGTCTCCGACCACGACCATGCCGCCCACCATGTCCGAATGGCCGTTGAGGTACTTGGTGGCCGAATGCAGGACCAGGTCCGCACCCAGTTCCAGCGGACGCTGCAGCATCGGCGAGGCGAAGGTGTTGTCGACCACCACGATCAGGCCATGGCGCTTGGCGATGGCAGCGACCGCGGCGATGTCGACGATCTTCAGCATCGGGTTGGTCGGGGTCTCGATCCACACCATCTTCGTCTTCGACGTGATGGATGCCTCGAACGCGGCCAGATCGGTCAGGTCGACGAAGCTGAAATCCAGCCCGGCGGTGCGGCGACGCACGCGCTCGAACAGGCGGAAGCTGCCGCCGTAGATGTCGTCCATCGCCACCACGTGGCTGCCGGCGTCCAGCAGCTCGATCACGGTCGAGCTGGCCGCCATGCCCGAGGCGAAGGCAAAGCCGCGGGTGCCGCCTTCCAGCGACGCCACGCAACGCTCATAGGCGAAGCGGGTCGGGTTGTGGGTGCGCGAGTACTCGAAGCCCTGGTGCTCGCCCGGGCTGGACTGTGCATAGGTCGAGGTGGCGTAGATCGGCGGCATCACCGCGCCGGTGCTGGGGTCGGGCGACTGGCCGCCGTGGATGGCCAGCGTGGCGAGGGCCAGCGCACGGTCGGGCGAGGAGGTGTTGGACATGTCGTTTCCTGAATGGCGCCGGCGTGCGGCGCCGTCAAAGGATCGGGAGTCTATCAGCGCAGCCTTAACGAGCTTTGACGCAAATAAACCGGAATTCAGCGGTGATCTGCAGCGATCAGCGGCTTACTGCACGCGACGGCGCAGATAGTTCAGCAGGTCGATGCGGGTGATCAGGCCCAGGAAAGTGTCGCCGTCCATCACGATCGCCACTTGGCCGCGGTCGAACACCGGCAGCAGCGCCTCGATCGGCGACTTCACGTCCAGCCGGTCCAGCTTGCTGACCATCGCGGTGGCGACGGTGTCGCGGAAGCGTGCCTCATCACCATAGACGTGCAGCAGCACGTCGCTCTCGTCGACGATGCCGACGAGCTGCTCGCCGTCCATCACCGGCAGCTGCGACACGTCGTACAGCTTCATGCGCTGGTAGGCGGTGGTCAGCAGGTCGTTCGGACCGATCACCACGGTGTCGCGCTGGCCGTACGGACGCAGGATCAGGTCGCGCAGGTCGCCGTGCTGCGGGCGCTGCAGGAAACCGTTGTCCAGCATCCAGTAGTCGTTGTACATCTTCGACAGGTACTTGTTGCCGGTGTCCGGCACCAGCACCAGCACCTTCTTCGGCGTGGTCTGCTCCCTGCAGTACTTCAGGCCGGCGGCCAGCAGGGTGCCGGTGGACGAGCCACCCAGGATGCCTTCCTTGCCCAGCAGTTCGCGTGCGGTGTGGAAGCTCTCGGCGTCGCTGATGGCATAAGCCTTCTTGACGCGGCTGAAATCGGAAATCGACGGCAGGAAGTCCTCGCCGATGCCTTCCACCAGCCAGCTGCCCGACTTGTCGTTGAGATTGCCGTCGTTGATGTACTCGGCCAGGATCGAACCGACCGGATCGGCCAGCACCAGTTCGGTCTTCGGCGACAGCTTGGCGAAGGCACGCGACAGGCCGGTCATGGTGCCTGAACTGCCACAGCCGAACACGATGGCGTCGAGGTCACCGCCCATCTGTTCGAGGATTTCCGGGCCGGTACCAAATTCATGCGCGGCCGGGTTGTCCGGGTTGCCGAACTGGTTGATGAAGTAGGCGCCCGGGGTCTGCTCGGCGATGGTCTTGGCCAGGTCCTGGTAGTACTCCGGATGGCCCTTGGCCACGTCCGAGCGGGTCAGGCGCACTTCGGCGCCCATCGCCTTCAGGTTGAATATCTTCTCGCGGCTCATCTTGTCGGGAACGACCAAGATCAGCTGGTAGCCCTTCTGCTGGGCCACCAGGGCGAGGCCCAGACCGGTGTTGCCGGCGGTACCTTCAACCAGGGTGGCGCCCGGCTTCAGGTCGCCGCGCTTTTCCGCCGCCTCGATCATCGACAGGCCGATGCGATCCTTGATCGATCCGCCCGGGTTGGCGCTCTCCAGCTTCAGGTAGAGCTCGCAGACGCCGGTGTCCAGGCGCTGGGCCTTGACGATCGGGGTCTGGCCGATGAGTTCGAGGACGGAAGAATGGATGGGCATTCGGAGGACTTTCGGTTCGCGCCGCACAGGGCCGGACCGATGATTATCCGACGGATGGCGATGAAAGTCAGGTCGGCAGGGCCGCAGCCCATCCACCGTAAAAAAGAGATGCGGACGGCCCCGGATCGACGAGGAGACCGGTACCGCCCGCATCGGTGAGTTGTGCCTGCAGGCCAAGGCACCACCGCTTGTGGTGCCTTGGCGCGGCCGCCTCATCGGCGGTGCCGCGATGCCGGGGCAGGAGCGCCCGGCGGGGCCATCGATGGCCGGGTCACGCCGTTCCGGGCGCGACGGGGTGCGTCAAAGCGTGGGGGACGTCGTTGGGAGCGGTGTTTCGTACATTCGCAGAAGTCGTTGCTTGGCCAGCAGCTTCTCGCGCTTCATGCGACCCAGGGTGACATCATCGATCGGGAGTACACCCAACTCCGCGTCCATGCACTTCTTGTTCAACTTGCGGTGCTGGTCATGGAGTGCCCTGAACTCCGGATCACGCGCGCGACGGGCGTCGATCTCGCTCTGGGGCTGATCTTCAAACATGATGGACCTCCTTCGACAGATACACGAACGCCCCGGCCTCAAGGCACGGGGCGTTGTTCATGGAGGAGCGCCGGTCGATGCCCACCTGGACGCCTGCAACGACCTGCGGCACTGGCCTGCGCACGTCGATCTGCTGCGGTTCGCGCCCTGTTTGCATCGGCCCGGCCCTCCCATCGTCCGGTCCGCGGCATTGCGTCCCGGACGATTGACCCTACGCCTGCTCAAGGCGGGGTACAAGACCCCTGCGGCAAAAAGACCGAACCCCGCCGGGGCGGGGTTCAGGCTGAATGCTCATCGCAACGAAAAACAAACAATATCAAGCAATTACGGGGCGATGATGACCTCGGCCGAGCGTGCCCGGGTGGACGCCGCCTTCTTGCCGCTGAGCTGGATCCGGTTGCTGGCGACACCGGCCGCGACCAGGGCGTCGCGCAGCGCTTCGGCGCGTTTCTGGCCGACGCCGTTGGCACTGTCGTAGGCCTCGATGCGCAGGCGGCCCTTCTTGCCGATGTTCAGGTACTCGGCCAGTGCCTTGGCCTGGTTGCGGGCGCCACCGGACAGGCTGGAGGCGCCGGCGGCGAATGCGTCACCACTGAAGGTGAAGACCTCGCCACGGCCATCGAACTTCGAGCCCGGCAGCTTCTGCCCGGACACCAGCTCGGCTTCCTCGCGGGCCAGCTTGGCGGCGTTCTGCTGGGCGGCGCTGAGGCGCTGCTGCTGCTTGCCAGCCACACTGGTCAGGGCGTTCTCGGCGTCCTGCCGGGCCAGGGTCTCGGCCTCGGCGGCCTGGCGCAGGCGCTCAGCCTCCTCGGCCTGCATCTGCGCCTGCATGCGCAGTTGCTCGGCCTCCTGGCGGGCACGGGCGGCATCGCGGCGGCTGGCCTCGATCAGCAGGTCGCTGCGGGTGCGTTCGAGACGATCGACCTCACGCGCGGCCAGTGCGGTACGCACGGCGGTCTCGGCAATCTCCACCCGGCGCTCGGCCAGGTAGGTGGCCAGTTCCTGGTCACGGCGCTTGGCCTTGTCCAGGGTGGCAATGGCCTGCTGGGCCTGCATGCGCTCGAAGGCGCCCAGCTCAGCCGTGTCGGGATTGGCCTGGATGGCCATCAGACGCTGGCTCAGCTGCGCCACCATCGGGTTGTCGGCGGCCATGGCCAGGGTCGGCAGCGCCAGCAGCGCAGCCAGGGTTGCGGCGGTCATCGGCTTCACCGGCGGTCCTCCCCGGTCGACAGCTGGCGTTGCAGCTGGTTGACCTCGTTGCGGCGCAGCTGCAGCTGCGCGGTGACGGTGGCTTCCTCGCTGCGGACACGGGCCAGGTCGGCATCGGCGGCGGCACGCAGGGCCATCGCCGGGGCGTTCTTGCGCTCGCGGCGGTCGCCGGCGGCGCGCTGGGCCTGCTCCAGCCCCTGCCGGGCCAGCCCGATCAGGTCCGGGGCGTACTGGTCGGCATCGGCCTGGGTGGCCTTGTCGACCGCCTGCCGGGCCTGCGCCAGTTCCAGCGCGGCGTCCTGCGCCCAGGCGGGAGCAGACAGTGCGAATGCAAACGCCATCACATACAGGCCATGGCGCATTCGTGCGAAGCTAAGTCGTTTCATTGGGGAGGCCGTACCGGTTGTCGGTTCACGGCCATTGTCGTCAAGCCGACACCGTGCTGGCAACGGGCGTCGGCCGTTTCGTTGGGGAAAATTCGCAATGGATATCGGCTACTTCCTGAAGCTGATGACCGAAAAGAACGCTTCGGACATGTTTCTGACCACCGGGGCACCGGTCTACATCAAGATCGAGGGGAAGCTCTATCCGCTGGGCAACACCGGCCTGCCGCCGGGCATGGTCAAGAAGATCGCCTACTCGCTGATGGACGAAGGCCAGGTGCCGCAGTTCGAGCGCGAGCTGGAGCTCAACATGGCCATCGCCCTGCCCGATGCCGGGCGCTTCCGCGTCAACGTGTTCAAGCAGCGCGGCGAAGTGGGCATGGTCATCCGCGCCATCCGCAGCCGCATCCCGAGCATCGAGGAGCTGAACCTGCCGCAGGTGCTGAAGGACGTCATCATGACCCCGCGCGGGCTGGTGCTGGTGGTGGGGTCCACCGGTTCCGGCAAGTCCACCTCGCTGGCGTCGATGATCGACCACCGCAACAGCACCACCACCGGTCACATCCTCACCATCGAGGACCCGATCGAGTACCTGCACAAGCACAAGATGTCGATCGTCAACCAGCGCGAGGTCGGGCTGGACACCCATGCCTTCCACAACGCGCTGAAGAATGCGATGCGTGAAGCGCCGGACGTGATCCTGATCGGCGAGATCCTGGATGCGGAGACGATGGAGGCGGCGATCGCCTTCGCCGAAACCGGCCACCTGTGCCTGGCCACCCTGCACTCCAACAACGCCGACCAGACCATCGAGCGCATCCTCAACTTCTTCCCGGAAAGCGCGCACAAGAACGTGCTGATGAACCTGGCGCTGAACCTGCGTGCGGTGATCAGCCAGCGCCTGGTGAAGAACAAGGAGGGCCGTCGCCTGCCGGCCACCGAGGTGCTGATCAACACGCCGATGATCCGCGACCTGCTGCGCCGCGGCCAGGTGCACGAGATCAAGGCCGCGATGGAAGGCTCGCTGGAAGAAGGCATGGAGAGCTTCGACCAGTGCCTGTTCCGGCTGGCCAAGGCGGGCATCATCGAGCAGGAGGAAGCGCTGCGCGCGGCCGACTCGCGCGATGGCCTGGCCCTGAAGTTCCGCCTGTCCGAGGGCAGCAGCGGCGAGCACGACCCGTACGCCGATTTCTCGGCCGGGCAGCCAAGCATCACCCACGGGTTCTGACCGCACGAAAAAGGGGACGGAGGGGATTAAGTCGTAAGTGCACATACGACTTAATCCCCTCCGTCCCCTTTTTCTTTCAGGCGGCGTCGGGCTGGTTTTCCGGGCGCGCGTGGTCGAAGGCGTCCACTGCCTGGCACGCCGCTTCGATGCGGCGCAGGGTCGGGTACGGCGTCAGGTCCAGGCCGAAGCGATGCGCGTTGTACAGCTGCGGCAGCAGGCAGATATCGGCCAGGCCGGGACGGTCACCGTGGCAGAAGGTGCCCGTCGCGCTGCTGTTGGCCAGCATCGCTTCCATCGCAGTGAAACCCTCGGCGATCCAGTGCAGGGTCCACTGCGTGCGGGCGTCGGCCGGCAGCTGCAGGGTGCGCTCCAGGTACTGCATCACCCGCAGGTTGTTGATCGGGTGGATATCGCAGGCCACCAGCTGGGCCAGCGCACGCACCCGCGCACGGCCGGCGGCATCGGCCGGCAGCAGCGGCACCTGCGGGAAGCGTTCTTCCAGGTATTCAAGGATCGCCAGCGACTGGGTCAGTGCATGCCCGTCATGCAGCAGGGTTGGCACCAGCTGCTGCGGATTGAGCGCGCGATAGGCGTCCAGGTGCTGCTCGCCACCGTCGCGCACCAAGTGCACCGGCCGGGCTTCCCAGGCCAGGCCCTTCAGCTCCAGGCCGATGCGCACGCGGTAGGCGGCGCTGGATCGCCAGTAGGTGTACAGCACGATGCCGTCGTCGACCGGGATCTCCATCGCCGCCTCCCTGCTCAGGGCCTGGTCGCCTGTTCGATGCGCTGCTCGATCGCACCGAAGATGCTGTTGCCGGCGGCATCGAGCATCTCGATGCGGACCACGTCCCCGAACGACATGAACGGCGTACTCGGCTTGCCGTCGCGCAGGGTTTCGACCACACGCTGCTCGGCGAAGCACGATGCGCCCTTGCTGGTGTCTTCGTTGGCGATGGTGCCCGAGCCGACGATGGTGCCGGCGCCCAGCGGACGGGTCTTGGCCGCATGCGCGACCAGCTGGGCGAAATTGAACTGCATGTCCACGCCCGCTTCCGGTGCACCGAACCACTGGCCGTTGATGTGGGTCAGCAGCGGCAGGTGCACCTTGCTGTCCTGCCACGCGGCGCCCAGCTCGTCAGGGGTGACGAACACCGGCGACAGCGCCGAGCGCGGCTTGGACTGCAGGAAGCCGAAGCCCTTGGCCAGCTCGCCCGGAATCAGGTTGCGCAGCGAGACATCGTTGACCAGGCCGACCAGCTGGATATGGCCTGCGGCCTGTGCCGGAGTAGCGGCCATCGGCACGTCGTCGGTGATCACCACGATCTCCGCTTCCAGGTCGATGCCGTAGTCCTCGCTGACCACCTTCACCGCGTCGCGCGGACCGTAGAATCCGGCGCTGGTCGCCTGGTACATCAGCGGGTCGGTGTAGAAGCTCTCCGGCACCTCGGCACCACGGGCGCGGCGCACGCGCTCGACATGCGGCAGGTAGGCGCTGCCATCGACGAACTCATAGGCGCGCGGCATCGGCGCGGCCAGCGCCTGCGGATCCAGGTCGAACACGCCATCGGCGTCGCCCGCGTTGAGCGATTCGTACAGGGCGTTCAGGCGCGGCGCGATGTGGCTCCAGTCCTCCAGGGCCTGCTGCAGGGTGGCGGCAATGCCGGTGGCGCGCACGCCGTGGCGCAGGTCACGCGAGACGACGATCAGGGTGCCGTCGCGGCCGCCTTCCTTCAAAGAACCAAGCTTCATGGGTGGGTGTCCGGAGTCGTGGGCAAACAAGTTTCAAGTGTAATCAAATCTGCGGCGGCGCCAAGCTGCAGCGCGGCATCGGCCCACCCTACCGTAGTGGGGGGGTTGGCAGGGCTTGCAGCCCTGCACCTGCTTCAAGCCAAGGCAACAGCCGACGCAACAGCAACAGCGGACATTCCGTGGGATTGCGAGGCACTGTGGGTTTGCGGGGACGCCGTAAACCCATCCATGGGGGCTTGGTCGCGGCTTGCTCGTGTGCGCTGTCCTGCGCACACGGCAAGACCGGGGTTGGGCGTCCGGCCCAACCCGCCCGAGACATGCCTCGGGCCCATGCCGCTCACACCCCGCAAACCCACAGTACCCCGCCTTCGACAGTGGGCCGGTGGCCAGTAGATCCACGCCATGCGTGGAT